>JBILFU010000235.1:0-3608 GCA_044351405.1 Phycisphaerales bacterium | reverse complement strand
TGGGCCGGTTGGATGGCGCGCTGGCTCGAGCTCGCCAAGCTGGTCGCGCTCCGTGCGCCGCGCGGGCTGTGGGACGACGCCACCGGGTTCCCGTCCTGGGCGAGGATGCGCACGCAGGTGGCGCACCGGATCGCCTCGAGCCGCCTGCGCCGCGAGTGCCTCTTCGTCTCGGTGCTGCGCGTGGTGGACGCGGAACTCTGGAACCGCCGCTCGCAGGTCCTGGTGGACGAGCCGTTCCTCGCCCGGGCCGCCGGCGCCCTCGATGCCGCGGTCTGCCCCGGCGACGAGATCGGCCGGCTCGACGACGGCGGGTTCGTCGTGGTGACGGCCCGGGAGGCCGGGGCGGCCGACCTGCTGGCGGCGCTGCGCGGCGAGATCGCGCGCCTGCCCGGCGACGGCCCGCGGTCGCTCGTCGTGCACGTCGGCACGGCGACCGCCCCGTGGGATGCCACCGCGCCCGACCAGCTGCTCGAGGTGGCCGCCCTGCGCGCGGCGGACGCCGCGAACGGGCGCTGACGGCGTGATCGTCGTCCTGTCCGACCTCCACCTGGGGCTTCCCGCCGCGCCGGCGGCGGCGGCCGTGCGTCCCGCATTCGAGGGAGCGACGGAGCTCATCCTGAACGGGGACGCGGCGGAGACGGCCTCGCCGCGCTGGGAGCGGCGTGCCGAGGACGAGCTTGCGCGGCTCCGGGACGCGGCGGCACGCGCGGGTGCCGCCGTCGTGCGCATCGAGGGAAACCACGACCCCGGCACCGGCGAGCTCATCGCGCTGCGCGCGCAGGGCGCCGTCGCCGTCACGCACGGGCACGCGTTCCATCCGGCGATCGCGCCGTGGTCGCTCGCGGCGGGCGAGGTCTCGAGGGCCTTCGAGGCCGAGCATGCCGCCGGTGCGGGACGCGCGGAGCCGCTCCGCACGCTGCTCGCCGCGCGCGCCGCTGCGCGCCGCGAGCGCGAACTCGACCACGCCCGCCCGCCGCTCGCCGTGCTCGCCGCGATGGCGCGCCGGCCGTGGGCGTTTCCGCTCGTCGTGGGCTACTGGCGGATCTTCCCGGAGCTCTCCGCGCGGTTCGCGGAGCGCGCGTCGTCCGCGGCCGCGGCGCTCGGGGAGCCGCCGGTACGGGCGGTGGTCAGCGGACACTCGCACCGGGCGGGGGCATGGTTCGTGCGCGGCACGCTCGTCCTCAACACCGGGAGCTTCACGTTCCCCGGGCAGCCGCACGCGGTGACGATCGCCGGCGGCGAGATCGCGCTGGTGCCGCTCGCGCGCCGCGGCGGCGAGTGGCGTCAGGACGCCGCGGGCCGCAGGGCCTGGCGGATCGAGGAGATCGCCCGTGCCACGGCGGCACGGTCGACGCCCGTGGAATAGCCCTCGGATTCCAGCATCTGCGCGAGCGCCAGGGTGTCGACGTTCCCGCGCGCCCCGGGCGCGTACGGGCAGCCGCCCAGGCCGCCCGCGCTCGAGTCGAAGCTGCGCACGCCGAGCGCGAGCGCGGCGCGCGCGTTGTCGACGGCGCGGCCGTTGGTGTCGTGGAGGTGGAGCGTGGTGCGCGCGGGATCGACCGCGCGCGCGACGGCCTCGTACGTCCGCGCGATGTCGTCCGGCACGGCGACGCCGAGCGTCTCGCCGAGGTCGATCTCGTCGACGCCGAGCGCGAGCAGGCGCTCGACGACGACGCGCACCGACTCGGGCGGCGTGGGGCCGTCGTAGGGGCAGCGCACCACGCAGCTCACGTAGCCGCGCACCGGAAGACCGGCGGCGCGCGCGGACGCGACCACGGGCGCGAAGCGCGCGAGCACCTCGTCGACGCTCCCGCCCGTGTTGCGGCGGCTGAAGCCCTCGCTGGCCGCGGCGAAGACCGAGACCTTGCCGACGCGCGCGGCGAGCGCCGCCTCCATGCCACGCTCGTTCGGGACGAGCGCGCTGTAGACGGTGCCGGGGCGGCGGCGGATCCGCGCGAACACCTCCGCAGCGTCGCCGAGCTGCGGAACCCACCTCGGGCTCACGAAGCTCGACACCTCGATCTCGGGAAACCCGGCCTCGGAGAGCAGGTCGACGAACGCGACCTTGGCATCCGCGGGCACCGGCGTCGGCTCGTTCTGCAGCCCGTCGCGCGGGCCGACCTCGGTGAGCCGGACGGTGCCGCGCGCGCTCACCTCCCGCCGCCTTCCTGCCGGCGCGCCGCGTCCTCTCGCCAGGCGCGCACCAGGAACGGCACCAGCACCGCGGTGAGCGCGACCGTCAGCACCGCGCCGCCGACGAGGAGCACGACCTCCGGCGACGCGCGCATGCCGACCTCGGTGCGCGAGCCGGCCTCGGGCTCGGGGTCCTGCACCGTGATCGCGAGGCGCGGCGTCACGGCTGCGGCCTCGCCGCCTCGGGCAGGAAGCGCAGCTGCGGCTGCACGGTGGCGGAGGCGCGTCCGCCCTCCGCGGGGACGAGGAGCTGCGTGCCGGGTTCCGCGTGCGCCGACTTCACCATCGCGAACGCGACGCATGCGGCGCCGAGCATCGGCGAGATCGTGCTGCTCGTGACGGTGCCGACCGGGTTGCCGGGCTCGCCGTCCGCGCCGCGCTCGAAGACGGGCGAACCGGCGGTCGGGAGCAGGTCCTCCGCGATGCGCAGCGCGACGAGCCGCTGCTTCGGCTTCCCCAGGCTCTCCATGCGCGCGACCACCTCCTGGCCGAGGTAGCAGCCCTTGCGGAAGCTGACGCGCTCGCGGAGGATCCCGGACTCGTGCGGCAGCGCGTCGGTGCCGAAGTCGACGTGGTGGAGGGGCGTACCGGCCTCGATGCGCGCGATGTTGAAGGCGTGCCAGCCGGCGGGGCGCGCGCGGCGGCGGCCGCCCTCCTGCGCGTCGTGCTGGCCGACGAGGGCGTCGAAGGCGCGGGCGGCGTCCGCGCGCGGCAGCAGGATGTCAACGCCGGGCGAGCCGCAGCGGTCGCGGCGCGCGAGGACGGCGGGCGCGCCCGCGAGCGTAGCGCGTACGCAGCGCATGTCGTCGTTGAGAGCCTCGAGCGCGTCGTCGGCGACACCGGCGTTCGAGAGGACCTGCGCGCCGTCCGGTCCATGGACGGCCAGGCGCGCCCACGCCGCGGTCTCGTCCGCGAGCTGCACGTCCTCGGAGAAGAGGAACGCCTGCAGCGCGGCGACGGTGCGCGCGGCGTCGTGGAGGTCGACGTCGACCAGGGTGACCGGCGGCTCGCCGGGGATGGCCGGAGGCTCCATGAACGCGAGGTCCGCGTCGATCCTGCCCTTGCGGTTCAGCCAGAAGCCGGTGCGGACCTCGCCGGCGGCCAGGCCCTTGAGCTCCTGGGTGACCATGCGGTTGAGGAAGTCGATTCGCTCCGCGCCGCGCACGGCGATGGTGCCGCGGTGCGCACAGTCCATCACCGCCGCGCCGCGGCGGAACGCGGCGTACTCGAGCTCGAGCAGGCCGTATCCCGCGATGATCTCGGGCGCGTCCGTGCCGCCGTCGGCGCCCGCGCCGTACGCGATCCACTCGGGCTCGACGGGCACCCCCGCGAGGCGCAGGCTCTCCACCCGCGCGTAGCGCTCGTGCTCGGGCTGGAGGGGGTTCGCGGCCATTCGGGGAAGCATAGTTCGCCTA
>JBILFU010000234.1:0-3621 GCA_044351405.1 Phycisphaerales bacterium | reverse complement strand
CGTCGCGCCGCGTGATGGTCGCCGAGAGCGGCATCAGGACCGCCGACGACATGAAGCGCCTCCGCGCGCACGGCATCCACATCGCGCTCGTCGGCGAGTCGCTGATGCGCGAGCCGGATCCGGGCGCCGCGCTGCGCGCGCTGCTCGCGTGAGCGGCCCGCGCCCGGGAGCTTCCCTTCGCCGCGCCGCGGCCCCTTCCTATACTTGGCCCGCCATGGCCGCAGCCCCCGCCGCACCCCCGAAGTTCGGTTCCGAGGCCGTCACCGACGGCATCCGGATCCAGGTGAGCCCGCGCTTCGTCCCCGAGACGAGCGACCCGGTCGGCGGGCGCTTCAACTTCGAGTACCACGTCACCATCACCAACGAGGGCGGCGAGGCGGTCACGCTCCGGCACCGGCACTGGCGGATCGTGGACGGCGACGGCGAGGCGCACGAGGTGGAGGGCGAGGGCGTCGTCGGCCAGCAGCCGACCATCGCGCCGGGCGCGCGCTTCGAGTACCAGAGCTTCGCGCCGCTGATGACCCACTGGGGCACCATGGAGGGCGCGTTCACCTTCGAGCGCGGCGACCGCAGCGCCTTCGACGCGCGCGTCGCCCGCTTCTACCTGGTCGGCGCGGAGCCGAGGCAGCGCCGCAAGTGACGGCGCGCGGGATCCCCGATCGGCCCGCGGTCGCCGTCGTCGGCGCGACCGGCGCGGTGGGCGAGGAACTGCTCGGGCTGCTCGGCTCGCGCGGCTTCCCGCTGCGCTCCCTGCGTGCCTTCGCGGGGGAGCGCGGTGCCGGCAGGACGGTGCGCGCCGCCGGGCACGAGGCCACGGTGGAGCGCCTGGCTCCGGGCTGCTTCGAGGGAATCGACGTCGCCTTCTTCGGCGCGAGCGCCGCGGTCAGCCGCGAGTGGGCGCCGCGCGCGGTTGCCGCGGGCGCGTGGGTCGTCGACAAGTCGAGCGCCTTCCGCATGGACCCGGCGTGCCCGCTCGTGATCCCCGAGGTCAACGGCGGCGAGCTCGATGCGCTGCGCGGGCCCGCGATCGTCGCGGTGCCGAACTGCACCACGATCATCGCGCTGATGGCCGTCTCGCCGCTGCACCGCGAGGCGGGCGTGGCGCGAATGGTGGTCTCCACGTACCAGGCCGCGAGCGGCGCGGGCGCGGCCGCCATGGAGGAGCTCGCGCAGCAGGCGCGCGACTGGTCCGCCGGCCGGGCGCTCGATACGCGGATCTTCGGGCGCCAGTACCTCTTCAACCTCTTCAGCCACGACAGCAGGGTGGGCGACGACGGCCAGAACGACGAGGAGCGAAAGCTCGTCGACGAGACGCGGCGCATCTGGGGCGACCCGGCGGTGCAGGTGAGCGCCACCTGCGTGCGCGTCCCCGTGCTGCGCGCGCACAGCGAGTCGATCAACCTGACGTTCCGGCGACCGTTGACGGAGGCGCGGGCACGAGAGTTGCTCGCCGCCGCGCCGGGCGTCCGCATCGTGGACGACCGCGCCGCGAACCGCTTCCCCGAGCCGCTGGCCGCCTCCGGGCGCGACGAGGTGCTGGTGGGCCGCATCCGCGCGGACGCCGGCCAGGCCCCCGGCATGGGCCTCAGCCTGTTCGTGAGCGGCGACCAGATCCGCAAGGGCGCCGCGCTGAACGGGGTGCAGATCGCGGAGCGGCTGCTTCAGCGATACGCCACGCTGCGCGGGAAGTAGTGCACCCCCGCGGCCTTGCGCGCGCGCTCGAGCGTCTCCTCGGCCACCGCGTTCGCGCGCTGGCAGCCCTTCTTCAGGATGTCGAGCACCAGCGCGTCGTCCTCGCCGATCCGTGCGCGGCGTTCGCGCATCGGCTCGAGCAGGCGGTTGATCGCCGCGGCGACCTCGGCCTTGACGTGCCCGTCGCCGAGGTTGTCGCCCGCGGCGTAGCGGCGCTTGAGCTCCGCAACGCGCTCCGGGTCCTCGATGAACGCGTCCACGTACTGGAAGAGCGCGTTGGTCACGTCGCCGGGCTCGGTCGGGCTCTGGCGGCCGGTGAAGATCTTCTTCACCTTGCTCTCGACCTCCTTGGGCGAATCGCTCACGAAGATCGCGTTCCCCAGGCTCTTCGACATCTTGTTCTTGCCGTCGACGCCCACCAGCCGGCCGACCTTGCCGACCTCCGCGCGCGGCACCGGCCAGATGCCGCCGAGCCGCTCGTGGTCGGAGTCCTCGGCGTCCGTCGGCACCCCGCAGTACATCTGGTTGAAGCGGCGGCCCACCTCGCGCGTCAGCTCCAGGTGCGGCACCTGGTCCTCGCCCACCGGCACCCCCACCGGGCGGAACGCAAGGATGTCGGCGCACTGCCCCACCGCGTACAGCGGGAAACCGAAGGAGTACGTGTCGCCGAGCCCCTTGGTGTCGATCTCCGTCTTCAGCGTCGGGTTGCGCATGACGCGGTTGAAGGGCAGGAGCATGGCGAACAGGAATGTCAGCTCGTGGATCGCCGGCACCTCGCTCTGCAGGAAGATGGTGGCACGCTCGGGGTCGATGCCCATCGCCAGGTAGTCGCGCACGATCGCCAGCGTGTCGCGGCGGATCTCCTCCGGCCTGTCCGCGCGCGTCGTGAACGCGTGGTAGTTCGCCAGGATGAAGTAGCAGTCGTGCGTGTCCTGCAGCTCGACGCGGCGCCTGACGCTCCCCACCCAGTGCCCCAGGTGGAGCTGGCCCGTGGGCGTGTCGCCGGTGAGGATGCGCGGTCGCGGGGCGGTCATGGGGAGCGGAGGATACGGCCGCGACCGCTAGCATCCCTGCGATGGACGCGGAACGCGACCCGGACGAGATCACGCTCGATGCCGAGGAGGCGCCGGTGCGCCGTCCCGCGCTCCCCGGCGCCGTGGTGGCGCGGCGGCTTCCCGAGGACGTGCTCGACGCGCTGGCCTCGGACCTCGTGAACCACGCGGCCAACTGCGTGCGCGAGTTCGGCGACTTCCACCTGGCGCTCTCCGGCGGCCGCACGCCGCAGCCGCTCTACGCGCTCCTGATGTACGACCCCCGCTACCGCGCGTTCCCGTGGCGGAGGACGCACCTCTGGATGGTGGACGAGCGCTGCGTGCCGGTCGACGACCCGCTCTCGAACTTCCCGTCCGTCCGGGAGACGATCGTCGACCATTCCGACATCCCGCCCGAGCAGGTGCATCCGATCGTCGCGTGGGAGCCGGGCGCCGCGGCGCGCTACGAGCGCGAGCTCCGCGAGGCCCTCGGCTGGCGCGAGCGCGGCCACGACCGGCTGGACTGCGTGCTGCTCGGCGTGGGCGCGGACGGGCACACGGCGAGCATCTTCCCTGGCTCGCCGGCACTCCACGACGGGGAGCGGCTCGCGATGGACGTCGTCGCGCCGGTCACCGGCCGTCCGGCCGTGCCGCGATGCACGCTCACCATGCGGACCATCAACGCCGCGCGCTTCGTCGCGCCGCTCGTGCTCGGCGCCGACAAGCGGCAGGCGATCGCGCGCGTCGCCGCGGGCGCGTCACCCGAGGAGATGCCCGCCGCCGCGCTGCGGCCCGCGGCCGGGGAGCTGCGCTGGTACGTGGACGCCGCCGCCTGCGGCCAGGGCTGACGGCGCACGCCGCGCCGCCGCAAGTCACGTGCCGCAGAGGAACGCCTCGA
>JBILFU010000233.1:0-3635 GCA_044351405.1 Phycisphaerales bacterium | reverse complement strand
CCTGCATCACCTTGAGCTGCTGCAGCGAGTAGCCCGCCTCCGCGAACCCGATCCGGTTCGCCGGCACCTGAAGGCAGTACTCGAAGAACGCCACGCCCCAGCTCAGCAGGATCGCCGTCCACAGCGGCGCGTTCCTCGAGTCCTTCAGGTGGCCGTACCACGCGTAGGTCATGAAGACGTTCGAGAGGACGAGGAGTACGGGCGTCGTGAGTCGCGCGGCGATGGGGGCGGAGGGCATGCCGCGGAACATACCGATACCTTTCCCGGAAATGGCCCTCTGCCCCACGTGCGAGTACGAGCTCGGCACGCTCCCCGGCGTACCCGCCGCGCCCGGCGCGGAGTTCGCCGCTGCGGCGCGCTGCCCGGAGTGCGGCCATGACTTTCCCCGCGGCGCGCGGCTCCTGGTCGGCTCGACGCCCGGCTCCGTGGCGGCGCTCCAGCCGGCCACGCGCCGTGCGCGCTACTCGGCCATGCTTGTCCCGATGGCGCCCGCGCTCCTCTTCGCCGTCAACGGAGTCCAGGCCGTTCTGGCGCTCTGCGGCGTCGGCCGGAGCCGGGGAGCGCTGTCCGACATCCTGTGGGCGGGGGCGCTCGTTCCGGCGGCTCTCATCGTCTGGGCAACGCTCGGACGCTGGTCCACCGAACGCTCGCGCCGCAAGGCGGGCGACGGACCGGGCCGGGCGATGGCCGCGCGCGAGATCGTCTGGCAGGCGGAACCCGGGCGACTCACGGTGTTCCTGCGCTCCTCCGCGGACCGCGCCCCGACGCGGCGGGACCACGCGACCGCGGGCCTGCGGCGGGTCGCCGCGCATCCGGCGCCCAAGGTCCGCATCCGCGCAGGCGAGACCGCCCGGAACGTCGTGCAGCTCGAGGCGTGCTTCGTCGAGCCCGGCCGCGAGGGCCGCGCGGCGCGCATCGAGCACGCCTCGATCCACGTCGATGCCGGAGGCGAACCGGCGGGCGGCGCGATCACGCCCGAGGCTGCCGCACGCGCGGCCGGCCAGCGCCTGGCCGAGACCGTGGAGGCCACCCTGCGCGACGGCCCCCCGGCCGCGGGCCCGCTTGCGCCTCTGACGGTCGCCGCTGCCGACGCGACCGTCACGGGCTCGCCGCGGCCCGCCGAATCCCTTGCGGCGCGCCACATCCGCGCGCTGCAGCTCGGGATGGGCAGCGCACTCGTCATCTTCCTCCTCGGGATGCCGATCGTCGCGGTCGCGGCCGGTAGCGGCTCGCGCGGTTCGTTCGGCTACCTCCTGCCGCTCGCCATCTGCGGCGGTCTGCTCCTGCACTGGTCGCTCCGCAGGTCCGCCGACCGCCGCGCCGCCGCCGTGGCCACGTGGACGGCGGTCGCGGGCGAACTCCGCGTCGACACCGCGGACCTCCGGAAGCCCGCCGCCTCGCGACGCTCCTCGGCGCTCCGCTTGCCGCGGCTGCACGGGATCGTGGCCACCGAGCGCAAGGGACGCGCGATGCTCGTGGCACGGAGCGGCAGCGGCCGTACGCTCGCGGCGCTCGACGCGAATGTCTCGCCCGAGGCGGCCGACGGGCTGGCGCGCCGGCTGACCGCGGTCATCCGGGGCGACCGGACGCCGGCGCCCTGAGCGCGGCCTCCATCGCGCGAATCACCGCCTCCGTGTCGGCCTCCGCGGGAAGCGGCACGTGGAGGAAGCGCTCCCCCATGATGCCGAGCTGCGGCGCCCGGCCGCGCACCGAGAGCAGGTCCGCGCTCGACAGCAGGTTCTTGCCACCGGAGATGGGCGTCTCGCCGAAGGCGAACCGCGTGATCCCGTGTGCCGGAACGGCCGACTCGCGTCGCGCACGGCCGCGCACCACCACCCGCAGCCGCCCGGGTTCGACGATCCAGGCCTCCGAGCAGCGCTGGAAGCGCGCGCGCGGCCGCTCCTGGGCCGGCACCGAACGGCGGACGGCCCACAGGATGACCACCGGCAGCGACAGGACCATCGCGACCGACGCGGCGATGCCCATCACGGCGCGTCCGCTCGCCAGGAAGAACACCATGCCGCCGACCCCGACGAGCGCCACCACCACGGCAACCGCGGCGGGAAGCATCCACCGGAACCCGAGATCGGGATCGCCGAGCGTGCCCGGCAACCCGCGGGATCCGCCGACGACCACCGCGCCGGCGGGGACGGAGAGGCGGCACGAGCCGCACGACACGGCCTCCGGCAGCGGCTCCCACCATGCGCCTGCGCCCGCCCCCGGCGCCAGCCCGGCGCCGCATCGCGGGCACCGCGGCGGCGTCGCGGCGGTGGCGGCCGTGACCGCGACCGGGACCTCGAGGCTGTTGGGGTCTCCCGCGGACGTCGGGGTCGCGACGGGCTCGAGGCCCGTGCGCGGAACGGCCACGGCCGGCCGCTCGGGCGGCGCCCGCAGCACGCGCATGACGTCACCCGCGACATCCGCGGCCTGCGCGCCGGGCGGCAGCGGCAGCCACAGCGAACCGGCGAGCCCGGCCACGCTCGACTGCCCGGCGTCCTGGATGTTCGGCGTGGGCCTCGGGCTCCAGAGGATGATCGGCGTCGCGAACCGCACGGCCCCGGCCTCGCCCGCGCCCCTTCGCCGAAAGAGCGGGATGCAGCGCTCGCTGCGGACCTGGCGCACGTCGCCGCCCGCGACGCTCCGCGGTCGCGCATCCGGGGCGGGCTCGCCGGACCAGACGTGAAGCCCGCCGCGGACCACCATCGCGCGGCGCAGGCGCGCCCCGGCGCACTCGCCCGACGCTGAGGAGCCGACCCGGCGCCAGTGCCGCCACACGAGCCAGCCGGCCACGATCGCCACCACGACCGCCGCCGCCGCGCCGATCCCCTGCCCCCGGGCCATGCCCTGGAAGGGCCCTGCCTTGCCGAGCACAATCGGAAGCACGACGCCGACGACCAGCGGCATCGCCGCCGCAGCGCCGATGACTCCGGCCAGCGAGACCCACGCCGATCGCGCGCCGTTCGGGTCGACGACACCGGACGATGCCCCGCCCACCAGGCAGATGGAGCCCGACGGGATCAGGAGCGCGCACTCGGGGCAGCGGATCTCCGCCGTCGTGGCGGCGTACGGGGTGGCGGGATCCGGCGCGCCGGAAAGCCCGGTCAGCGCGTAGGCGCAGCGCGGGCAGCGGGTGCGCGCGGCGGGCACCGCGGGGCCGGACCGCCGCGTGGCGACCGAGCCGGTCGCCGGCGCGTCAGGCAACCGTCACCTTCGGGTCGAGGTACACGTCCTGGATCGCGTTCAGGATCCTCACGCCGTCGGCCATGGGGCGCTGGAACGCCTTGCGGCCGGAGATGAGGCCCTGCCCGCCGGCGCGCTTGTTGATGACCGCGGTCTTCACGGCGTCGACGAGGTCGTTCTCGCCGCTCGCGCCGCCCGAGTTGATCAGGCCCACGCGGCCGGAGTAGCAGTTGAGCACCTGGTAGCGGCAGAGGTCGATCGGGTGATCGCTCGCGAGCTCCGAGTAGATGCGCTTGTCGAACTTGCCGTAGCTCGAGCCGCCGGTGCCCATCGCCACGTAGCCGCCGTTCAGCTCGGGCAGCTTCTGCTTGATGACGTCGGCCTTGATCGTGACGCCGAGGTGGTTGGCCTGGCCGGTGAGGTCCGCGCTCAGGTGGTGGTCCTTGCCGTCCTTC
>JBILFU010000232.1:0-3650 GCA_044351405.1 Phycisphaerales bacterium | reverse complement strand
GAGGACCTCGACTGCTCCGGAGGCGTGAGCGGCGCCGACCTCGGCGTCCTGCTGGGCAACTGGGGCTCGCCCGGCGCGGGCGACCTGAACGGGTCGGGCTCCGTCGACGGGGCGGACCTCGGCCTGCTGCTCTCCGCCTGGGGCGGGTGCTCGGCCAATCCTGTCTAGACTCGGCGCGATGCCGGTCCTCGCCCTGCACAGCGTCATCGCCTCGGTCGCCCTGCTGCTCCCGCCTGACCTGGGCGAGCAGTTTCCCGCCTACTTGCAGGCCTCCTGCGTGCGCGGCTCCATGCCCGTGTTCCGCGATCCGGCGCGTCCCGCGCTGGTGGCGTTCGTGCGGCTGGGCGACCCCTCCATCCACCGCGTGCTGCCGGCGCTCGACGCGACGGCGCGCCGCTTCGGAAGCGGCGTCGGCGTGGTCGCGATCGCGGAGGAATCCGAGCAGGAGGTCCGGCAGTTCGCAGACCTTCCCGACTGGACGGACCGCCTGTCCTTCACCGTCGCCGCCGATCCGGCGCGGATCGCGCTGCGCACCGTGTTCGGGCCGACGGCGACGCCCGTGCTCCCCACGGCCTTCGTGGTGCGCGACGGCACGGTGGTCTGGCAGGGTGCGCCCGACGACGCCGAGGACGTGCTGGTCGAGGTGATCGCCGGACGCTGGGACGTCGCGGAGGCCCGGCGCGCCGCGGATGCGCGCCGCGCGTGGGAAGCGCAGATGGCCCGCGTCGACGGGCTGGCGGCGGCCGGCCGGGCGGACGAGGCCCTCACGGCGCTCGACGCCGCATGCGCGTCGGCGTCCGACGGCCAGCGCGCGGGATGCCCGGTGCGGCGGTTCGGCATCCTCGTGGACGCAGGCCGGGTGGACGAGGCGGTCCAGGCCGGCGAGGCGATCCTTCGTGCGCCCTCCGGCGACCGGCAGGGCGCAGGCATGGCGTGGACCATCGCACGAAAGGTGCCGGGCAACCGCGCCGCGCTCGCCTTCGCGCTCCGTGCCGCCACGGCGTCCGACCGTGCGGTCGGCGGCCGCGACGCCATGGTCGCGGGCGTCCTGGCCCGCGTGCAGTACCTGTCGGGCGACAGGGAAGCCGCCGCGGCAACCGTGCGCCGCGCCCTTCCGCTGGCCGAGACGTCGGAGGCGCGCCGCTCGCTGCAGGAAGACCTGGGCGTGTACGACCCGCCGAAGGCCCGGCGGCCCGGGTCGGCCGGGAGCTGATTCACTCCAGCACGAAGATGCGCATGGCGACGCCCCGGACGCGCGCGGGAAGCGCCTCCACGGTGTCGCGGAGGATCGTCTCCGCGGTGAAGCGGATGGCGAGCGTGATCAGCGCCAGGTACGTGGCGGCGATGGTTGCCAGTTCCACCAGCGCGCCCATGCGTCCCGTGCCAAGGCCGGCGGTGGTGACCACGCTGTGGCCGATCGACGAGGCGGCGACCGCCGTGAGACCCGCGAGCAGGGGCCCGAACGTCAGGTTGCGCAGGGTGTCGCCGAGGCCGAAGCGGTACTTGCGGGCGATCCACCAGAGCTGCCAGAGCGCCCCCGCCGCCATGCCGAGGGCGACCGTACCGGCGATCACGGTCACGGCGCCACCGGAGGTCTCGGCGGATGCCGGCACCGCGGCCACCAGCCAGGCCCCGAGCGCCGCGCCGCCGATCACGCCGATCATCTTGAGGAGCTCGAATCCCGCATTCTCCCTGAAGCGCTGAAGGCCGATCAGCGGCCCGAAGAGGAGCCCCGCGACCGTCGCATAGGTGGCCCCGATGCAGAGGAGCGTGACGGCATCGGCTGCGGAGGACCACTTGCCGTCCCAGATCAGGCGCTCCGCGGACGGGAAGAACGACGCGGCGGCCATGGTGGTGATCGGGACGAAGAGCATGCTCATCGCGAACACCCGCTCCATCCCGTGCCGCTCGGCCTCGAAGGTCCCCCGGGTGCGCGCGATCATCGGCGCAAGCACGTTCTGCAGGGAGCCCGCGAGGAACATGGTGGGCTGGTTGGCAAGCTGGAACGCGAAGAAGAAGACGCCGAGCGATGCGGCGGGCAGCGTGAATCCGATCAGGAGGAACGAGATGTCCGCGCGGATCGACATCAGCACGGCAAGCACGAGCGGCCATGCCAGCAACGGCGCGGCAACCCGCAGCCCGCCGAGGGCGGGCCTGAAGTCGCTCCGCCGGAAGCCGTCGAGCAGCCAGGCCGCGACGACATCCACCAGCGAACTGGCGGCGTAGGGAACCGCCAGCGCGAGCGTTCCGCCGCCATTGGCCGCGATGCCCCACGTCAGCCCCAGGCGCAGGAAATGGTTCACGGTGTCCACCTTCGCCAGCGGCGCGAACCGGTGTTCCACCGCAAGCCGCATCCTTCCAATGAGCGCGAAGGGAGCCGCCAGGCAGCGCAGTGCCAGCACCAGCAGCACCGCCGGCAGTCCGGGGACCTTGTAGGTGGTCAGGGCCTCCGGCAGGCTGTCCGCCATGGCGGCGACGGCACAGGTCAGCAGCGCGGTTGCCAGCCCGGCGCACAGCGCCCAGAGGAACATCGGGTTGGCCAACCGGTCGAAGTCCTGCACCTTCACGGACGGCAGGTAGGTCGCGGTTCCGCCGTTTCGCCAAATTCCCGTGATGCCGATGATCCCGAGCGCCGCCGCATACAGCCCCACCTCCGCCTCGGTCAGGTAGATGCCGACGATGGCCTGCGAGGCCAGCGCCGAGCATCGCCCGACCAGGCTGGCCGCGGTGGTGGCGACGATGGCGACTGTCTTGCGGTGGGGCACGGTGAAGGGCCCCCGGAGCGGCCCCAGATCGGGGCGGCCGGAGTCTAGCGCAGACGGCCGGGCCTACCGCGTTCGGGGCTACTTCTTCCGGGGCTCCCGCGCCCGGAAGCTTTCCCGTGGCACGGTCACCTGCACGGTCGGCGGCACGGGGCGGAGGCCCCGCTCCTGCGAGGCGACCCGGAACTCCTCGAAGGTGGTTGTGCAGAGGAAATCGCTGATCTTCCGCTGCATCTCCACCAGCCGGTCGTGCAGGGCGCACGGCTCGCCGGCGCCGCAGACGCCGCCTCCGAAGGGGCAGGCGGTGCTCTGGTCCTCGCGCTCGAAGATCTCGTACACCTGCCGCAGCGTGATCTCGGACGGCGGCCGCGAGAGCGCGTACCCGCCCCCCGGGCCGGGCGAGCCGACCACCAGGTTCGCCTGCGAGAGGCCGGTCAGGATCTTCGCGACCATCGGGCGGGGCAGGCCGCGTTCGTCGGCGATGTCGAAGGCGGAGAGGCGGGTCTTTCCGCCGTCCCACACCTCCGCAAGTCGGCTCATGGCGCCGATGGCTCGTTCCGTTTGCTTGCCGTACATGATCGCGGACCTTTCTTCTGTGATTGTCCGATCAAGGTCCATCGACGGATTCATCGAACTGGCCCAATCCGGCGGATTCATGATATCCGGTTCATGGATTCCTTGGATGCCGGGGCCCCGCGGCGAACACCGTTACAGTCCCGCGCATGGCGCTTTCGCGCACGGTCCCGCCGCGCGACACGCGGTGCTGGTGGTGCGGCACCGATCCCGTGTACGTCCGTTACCACGACGTCGAGTGGGGCGTCCCCGTCACGGGGGACCGCGCGCTCTTCGAGAAGCTGGTGCTCGACGGCTTCCAGGCCGGGCTCAGCT
>JBILFU010000231.1:0-3658 GCA_044351405.1 Phycisphaerales bacterium | reverse complement strand
GCCGCCGGGGCCGCGGCATCGGGCGCCTCCGCCGCCGCGGCATGACGGCGCACCCCTAGACTCCGCGCGCGATGGACCTCTTCCGCTACGAAGGCGGCGCGCTGCGCTGCGAGGGCATCCCGGCCTCGCAGGTCGCCGCCGCGGCGGGAACGCCCTGCTACGTGTACAGCGCCGGCACGCTCGCCGAGCACCTGCGCCGCGTGCGCGAGGCCTTCGCGGCGGTCGACCCGCTGATCTGCTACTCGGTGAAGAGCTGCGGGAACCTCGGCGTGTGCCGCATGCTCGTCGGTCTCGGCTCCGGGATGGACGTCGTGTCGGGGGGCGAGCTCCACCGCGCGCTCGCGGCGGGCGCCCGGCCCGACGCGATCGTCTACGCCGGCGTGGGCAAGCGCGACGACGAGATCGCCGCCGCGCTCGACGCCGGGATCTTCCTCCTCAACGTCGAGAGCGAGGAGGAGTTCGAGAACATCGCGCGGATCGCGGCCGCGCGGAGCGCGCAGTGCCGCTGCGCGCTCCGCGTCAACCCGGACGTCGACCCGCGCACGCACCGCTTCACGACCACCGGCACCAAGGAGACCAAGTTCGGCGTCGACATCGAGCGCGCCCGGGCGTTCTTCCGCGCCTACGGCCGGGACCGGCACGCGCGGCTCGTGGGGCTCCACCTCCACATCGGTTCGCCCGTCTACGAGACCGGGCCCTACGTCGAGGCCGTGACGAAGGCGCTCGCCCTGCGCGCGGAGCTCCTCGCCGAGGGCTTCGAGGTCTCGGTCCTCGACGTGGGCGGCGGCTTCGCGGCCGACTACGAGACGGGCCGCAGCCCCTCCGCCGCCGACTACGCCCGCGCGATCGTCCCGCTCCTCGAGCCCGCGGTGCGCGACGGCCTGCGGATCGTGCTCGAGCCGGGCCGCTCGATCGCCGCGAACGCGGGCATCCTGCTCACCCGAGTCCAGTACGTGAAGCGCTCCGGCGACAGGACCTTCGCGATCTGCGACGCGGGCATGAACGTCCTGCTCCGCCCGAGCCACTACGACGCGTTCCACTTCATCTGGCCCGCGGAGCCGGCACCCGGCTTCGTGCCCGCGCGTCGGACGCAGGATCCGGGCATCCCCGGCCTGGTCCCGGTCGACGTGGTCGGGCCGCTCTGCGAGACGGGCGACTACCTCGCGCTCGACCGCCCGCTTCCGCCCGTGCGCCGCGGCGACCTGCTGGCGGTCTTCACCGCGGGCGCGTACGGCATGTCGATGGCGAGCCGCTACAACAGCTCGCCGCTTCCGGCGGAGGTGCTCGTCGAGGGCGACCGCATGTCGGTCGTGCGCCGGCGCGAGACGTACGAGGACCTCGTCGCGCACGAGCGATGAGGGCACCCGGCGCGCCGGACGTCACGCCACGTACGGCCCGACGAGGTGCACCGCCACGCACGCGTACACGCCGGCCAGCACGTCGTCGAGCAGGATGCCGCGCCCGCCCTTCACCGCCTGCAGCGCACGGCACGGCGGCGGCTTGAGGACGTCGAACGCGCGGAAGAAGGCGAACGCGAGCCCCACGGTGAGGAGCGCGCCTCCCAGCCAGCCCCACCCGTCGGAGCCGTCGCGCAGCGCCCAGCGATGACCGAGCAGCGCGATCGCCATGCCGGCCACCTCGTCGAGCACCACGCACGACGGGTCCTTCACGCCCACCAGCTGCTCCGCGCGCGCCCCCCACAGCTCGCAGCCGATCGTGCCCCACGCGAGGAAGACGAGCATGGCCACGCTGACCGCCCAGCCGGTGCCCGCGGGAAGCACGGCCACCAACAGCAGGGCCACGGCGCACGGCGGCAGCGAGCCCCACGTCCCCGACGCGAACCGCGCGTATCCGAGCCCGCCCACGGTGAGCGACCACCGCGGGAACCAGGGCATCGCGGCGAGCGCCGCTCGGGCGGCGGCGGGATCGGACTTCGGTGCGCCCAGGGTGCGTTCAGCCATGGCCCCGTGATCGGCTCGGCGGGGCGCCGTCCTTGGAAATCGCGCGCAGGAGCGCCGCGGCGCGCACCGCGTACGGCACCGCGCTCAGGACGGTCACCACCGTCATCGCCCAGACCGTGATCGACTGCGCCAGGCGCCAGTCGGCGCTCGCCAGGCAGCCGGGGTTCACGGCGATGAAGAGCGCGGTCGGGATGCCCGCGCTCTGGACGAACATCTTGACCTTGCCGGCCCAGTCCGCCGGGAAGGCGATGCCGCGGGCCTCGAGCACGCCACGCAGCCCGGTCACGAGCAGCTCGCGCGCCAGCACGGCCACCACCATCCAGCTGGCGACGCCGGTGGCGCAGTTGATCTCGCCCGTGGGCACCTCGATCCCGAACGACCGGCTCCACTCCGGCTCCGCGAACTTGGGGCTCGCCAGGTAGACGAACGCCCCCAGCACCAGCACCTTGTCGACGAACGGGTCCATCACGCGACCGAAGTCCGTGACCACGCCCCACTTGCGGGCGAGGTGGCCGTCCAGGATGTCGCTCAGCGCCGCCGCGATGAAGAGCGAGAACGCGACGTTGCCCCACCACTGCCGCCCGGAGGAGTCCGTCGGCGACAGGCAGGTGGCGATGATCACGAAGAACCCCGCCGCCATGCCCAGGCGGACCAACGTGATCAGGTTGGGGAGGAGGCGGCGGACTCCGTCCGGCATGGCGCGAGGCTAGCCCGAGCGGTTGCCAAGCGCCATGACCGCTCCTATTATCCGGCCTCTCCAGACCGGGCCTCCCCGGCCCCCCATCCATGAGCGCCCCACTCTTCTTCGTCGCCGCCGCCCTCGGGGCAGTCGTCCTCTACCTGATGACCGAGCCGCGACCGGCGCCCTTCCGTGCGGCACTCACGGTGTGCGGGCTGGGCGCCATGGCGCTCATGATCCAGTCGGTCGCCAAGCACGCCCCCGAGCCGGAGGGCACGGCGGAGGGCGGCCCGTTCTGGGTCCACGTGCTCCTTGCGCTGGTGGCGGTCTCGGGCGCGGCGCGGATGGTCACGCACCCGAAGCCCGTCTACGCGGCCCTCTACTTCATCCTGGTCATCCTGGCGGTCGCGGTGAACTTCCTGCTCCTGCAGGCGGAGTTCATGGCGTTCGCCCTGCTCATCGTCTACGCGGGGGCCATCCTCATCACCTACCTCTTCGTCCTGATGCTCGCGCAGCAGTCGGGCGACCAGGCGAACCGCGGCGAGGAGGCCGCCTGGTACGACCGCACGCCGCGCGAGCCCGCCGTGGCGCTGGTGCTTGCCTTCGTGGTGCTCGCGGCCACCGGGGACGCCCTCTTCCGCCGGCCGAACGCGCTGCCCTGGGACGCGTCTCCGGCGACGACCGCCAACGCCTCGATCCGCGCGTGGCAGCGCCTGGAGGAGATGCCCGAACTGCTGCTTGACGGCGCACGGGCCACCGCGATTCGCGACTTCCCGCAGGCCGCCACGGCGACGCTCGAGCGCGAGGGCGGCCGCGCGCTCGCCGTCTCGCCCGACGGTGCGGGGGCGGTCGTGCGGCTGCGATTCGCCGACGGCACGGTGCAGCCCGTGGCGCTCGGGCCCGACGCGCTGCCCTCGAACGGCCAGTCGCTCGGCCACGCGCTGGTGGCGTCGTTCCCCGTCAGCCTGGAGCTCGCGGGCGTGATCCTGCTCATGGCGCTCTTCGGCGCCGTGGTGCT
>JBILFU010000230.1:0-3668 GCA_044351405.1 Phycisphaerales bacterium | reverse complement strand
CGCCAACTGGGGCTGAGGCGACCGGCGCGCGTAGCATCGCCCGGCGCATGGATGCACCGGACCTGCGGCACCTGGACGAACCGCTGCGCGCGAGAACGGAGCTCCTGCGCGAGCTGTCGGCGCTCGCCGGGGAGTTCACGCTGCGTGGCTTCCAGCAGGCCGGGCTTGCGGTCGAGGCCAAGTCGGACGGCAGCCCCGTCACCGAGACGGACCGCGGCTGCGAGGAACTGCTGCGGCGCAGGATCCGCGCGGCGTTTCCCGACGACGGCCTCCTCGGCGAGGAGCACGGCGAGGAGCCCGGGCGGAGCCGGTGGCGCTGGGTGATCGACCCGATCGACGGCACGGTGAGCTTCGCGCGGGGCGTTCCCGCGTTCGGCACGTTGATCGCCGTCGAGGACGTGGGCGGCGCGGCACCGCAGGTGGTGGCCGGCGCGTGCGAGCTGCCGGCGCTCGGCGAGCGCGTGTGGGCGGCGCGCGGCGCGGGTGCCTGGTGGGACCGCGCGGGCCGGGCGACGGTGCGGGCTCGCGTCTCGGGCGTGGGGCGGCTTGCGGACGCGCTCGTCGGGACGACGGGCTGGGAGTACTTCCGGCGCGCCGGCACGATGCCCGCGCTCGACGCGCTCGCGGCGGCCGCGGGCCGGGTCCGCGGCTGGAGCGACTGCTGGTGCCTGGCGCTGGTCGCGACCGGCCGGTGCGACGCGGCCGTGGAGCCGTGGATGAACCCGTGGGACAGCGGGCCGTTCGCGGTGATCGTGGAGGAGGCGGGCGGCGCGTTCAGCGCATGGGACGGGACGCCGGGGATCCACCGCCGCACCGCGGTGGCCGCGAACCCCGCGCTTCACGCGGAACTGGTGCGGATGCTCGCGCGGTACGCGGAGTGAGAAATTGGTCCCGCTCCACCGGGACGAATTTCCGGAGGAAATTCGTCCCGGTGGAGCGGGACCAATTTCTCACCGCACGCGTGACATGCGGAAGACGAGCGGCGCCTCCGCGGGCTTGCCCTCGGCGGCGCGCGGCTCCACGGTGAGGACGAGCGTGTCCGGACCGTCGGCGGCATAGGTGACGCGCGAAAGCTCGCCGGCGTTCGCCTTGGCGGCATCGGGCGACGGCACGAAGGTCGCCATGCCCTCGCCCGAGCGCTCGAGCACCAGTTCCATGGGCTCCTTGCGCTTGGGGTCTTGGTCGAAGTTGCCGTGCACGTGGATCTGGCGGAGCACCACGCGGTCCTTCTCGGCGACCAGCTGCGTGAACTCGTAGAACGGCACCGCGCCGTTGCCGAGGATCCGTCGGAACGAGCCGAGCATGGAGCCACCGCGCGGCGCCATCCAGTGTTCCTCGATCATCGCTCCCCTGGCCTGCTGCTGCGTCCAGGTGCCGGCCATGAAAGCGAGCGGCGCGAGCGCGGCATGCGCCGCAGGGCCGGCGGCGGGCGCGGCGACCGGGGGCACGGCGGCGGGTGCGGCGGCACCGGACGCGGGTTCCTGGACGGCAACCGGCGCGGCGGCCAGAAGGGATGCGACGAGCACGGAGGCGAATGCGGCTGCGGGCTTCATGGAAGGGGGAACTCTATCACTCGCCGCCCGAGAGGAGGCCCCACAGCATCCACGCGTTGAGCGACGCGATCAGGATCGCGCTCCCCCACCCCGCCCACTTCACCCAGCCGCGCGCGGCGAAGTCGCCCATCTTCGCCTTCGACGTCGTGAAGGCCATCAGCGGGAACACCGCGAACGGCAGCTGCAGCGAGAGGATCACCTGCGAGAGGACGAGGAGCTTGCCGACGCCCTTCTCGCCCCACGCGATCGCCACGACGATGGCGGGCACGATCGCCACCAGGCGCGTCACCAGCCGGCGCGCCCACGGCGGCAGCCTGATGTCGAGGAACCCCTCCATCACGATCTGCCCGGCCAGCGTGCCGGTCAGGGTCGAGTTCTGGCCGCTTGCCAGCAGCGCCACCGCGAAGAGCGTGCTCGCGAGCGACGCGCCCAGCACCGGCGTGAGCAGCGCGTAGGCGTCGTGGATGTCGGCGACCTCCTCGTGCTGCGTCCCGTGGAAGGCGGCGGCCGCGGTCACGAGGATCGCGGCATTGATGAAGAACGCGAATCCGAGCGAGATCGTGGAGTCGACGGTCGCCAGGCGAACGGCCTCGCGGCGGCCCTCGTCGGTGCGCGGGTAGGCGCGCGTCTGCACGATGCTCGAGTGCAGGTACAGGTTGTGCGGCATCACGGTGGCGCCCAGGATGCCGACCGCGACGTAGAGCATCGCGGGATCGCGCAGGATGCGCGCGTCGGGAGCGAACCCGCGCAGGATCCCGCCGGCATCGGGGCGCGCGGCCCAGATCTCGTACGCGAAGCACGCGCCGATGGTCACGACGAGCGTCGCCACGATCGCCTCGAGCATCCGGAACCCGCGCCGCTGCAGGAGGAGGAGGAGCATCACGTCGAGCGCCGTGATCGCGATGCCCCAGACCAGCGGGATGCCGAAGAGGAGCTGCAGCGCGATCGCCGACCCGATCACCTCGGCCAGGTCGCAGGCGGCGATCGCGAGCTCGCAGAGGAACCAGAGCGCCAGCGTGACCGGCCGCGAGTAGTGGTCGCGGCACGCCTGCGCGAGGTCGCGCCCGCTGACGACGCCGAGCCGCACGGAGAGGTGCTGCAGCACCATCGCCATCAGGTTGGAGGCGAGGATCACGAAGAGGAGCGCGTAGCCGTACTTCGCGCCCGCGGCAAGGTCCGTGGCCCAGTTTCCCGGGTCCATGTAGCCGACGGCGACCATCATGCCGATCCCGCCGAAAGCCCAGAGGCGGCGGAGGAAGCCCGCGCCGCTGGGTGCCACGGGAATGGAAGCGTTGCTCTCCCCGAGCGACGGCGCGGACGGCGCACGCCACCAGCCGCGGTCGGCGAACAAGGCTCGGTGAGGCATGCTGCGAGGGAGTGTAGGGGGCTGGTGGCCGGATAACGGCCCCGTCCGGGGAGGGTCTTCCCTTTCACCGCGGGCTCCGGTACCCTTCCCCGTCTGCCCCCTGCCGGGGCGAAGGAACACTGCCATGAAGAGCGACACCCACCCCACCTGGTACCCCGAGTGCAAGGTCTTCTACCGAGGCCAGCACGTCATGACCGTCGGCGCCACCGTGCCCGAGCTCAACGTCGAGGTGTGGTCGGGCTCGCACCCGTTCTACACGGGCCAGAAGACCTTCATCGACACCGCCGGCCGCGTCGAGCGCTTCCAGCGCAAGTTCGCCGGCGACTACTTCAAGAAGGACGGCGACAAGAAGGCCGCCGCCCCCGCGAAGAAGTAGCACCAACCAAGCAACCGTCGACAGCCGCGCCCCATCGGCGCGGCTGTTCGTTTTGGCCGGCCCGGCCTGCCCCCGCCACTGACCGACGCCGATGAAGTCGATCGAGGACAACCTCCGACGCACGCTCGACGCGATGGCCGCGGAGTTCCGCGCCGCCGGCGATGCGATGCTCGACCCCGAGGTGGCGGTCGACCACCGCCGCGTCCGGTCGCTGACGGCGAAGCGCACGGCGCTCGAGCCCGCGGCGTCGCGGTGGGAGCGCTGGCGGGCGGCGGAGCGCGAGGCGGCGGAGCTGCGCGCGATCGCGGGCGGCGGCGACGCGGAACTTGCGGCGATGGCGCGTGCCGAGCTGCCGGCGATCGAGTCGGGCGCC
>JBILFU010000229.1:0-3696 GCA_044351405.1 Phycisphaerales bacterium | reverse complement strand
GGTGCGCCACCTGCGTGCGCATCCTCGCCCAGGACGGGAACCCGGTGGCGTCGTCCCACAGCCCGCGCGGCGCACGGAGCGCGACCAGCTTGGCGAGCTCGAGCCAGCGCGCCATCCAACCGGCCCATGCGGCACGCGCATCGGGCGCGATCGGCGCGACCAGCGCATGGCCTTCCGACACCCACGAGCCGGTGCCCGTCGCGACCATCGCCTCGGCGGCGGATCCGGAGAGGATGCGGCAGAGGTCCTCGCCGGTGCGGTCGCGCACCACGCGCAGCGCCAGCTGCTCGATGTTGGGCGAGCCCTCGAGGATCGCCTGCAGAAGATCGGCGTCGCCGGGGCCGCGCTGGCCGCCGGAGGGCGGGGTGACGGCGTCGGGGGCCTGGACGGGTGTCGGCTCGGGGGCGGTTGCAGGAGCCGGCGTGGGCTCCAGCGCCGAAACGTGCGCGGATGCGTCCGCGCTTGCCTGCGCGCCGGCGTCCTCGGGTGAGGGCTCGTCGGCGATGCCCTGCGCGGGGCCGCCGAACCGCTCCGCTCCGAGGAGGAGCGAGAGTTCCTCGGCGCTCAGCTCGATCCGGCGCGGGGTGCGGTCGACATGCGACTGCTCGTGCACGGCGCGAGTGTAACCCCGTGCGGACGTTGCGATCCAGCGGGATTTCCCGTGGTTTGCGCGAAGGGCGCCTGCCGCGGGCCCGGGTCGGGCGCGGCCCGGACGTGCGGGGGTCGGAATGGGCCGCGGGTTCCGTTACACTTTCCCGTCTCGCCGCTCCCGGTCCGTCCGGGGGCTCCCCTTCCGAGCAGCCAGGGCGAGCTGCCGGCGCGTGCCGGCAGGAGTGCACACCCCGTCGGAGCAAAATCATGGCCTTCGAAGCCCCCACCACCGACCGTCCGGCCCCCAAGCAGAAGATCGTCATCGACTACAAGAACGTCGACGACCTGCGCCGCGTCCTCACGCCGAACGGCAAGATCGTGTCCCGCAAGCGCGCCGGCCTGTCGGCCCGCGATCAGGCCCGCGTGGCCCAGGCCGTGAAGCGCGCCCGCTTCATGGCGCTCATCCCCTACGCCAGCCTGCTCGCCTGAGCAGCGCGCGCAGCTTCGCCAGGAATACGCGCGACCGGATCCGCCGCAGCCCCTCGTCCGAGCGGGCGACGGCGAGACCGCGCCGCACCCAGGTCGAGGCGCCCGCCAGGTCGCCCTCGCGCAGCGCCGCCAGCGCCAGGTTGTGGTGGCTCAGGGCGCACTTGGGGTCCAGCTCCAGCACCTTCATGCTTGCCGCGCGGCCGCCCGCCATGTCCTCGGCCTCGTAGCGGGCCCGCGCGAGCGCGCGCCAGGCATCCGCCTCGCTCGCGTGCATGCGGACGAACTCCGGGATGACCTCGGCCGCGGCCTTCCACTCGCCGAGCACCGCGAGCAGCGAGCCGGCGCGCGCGACCGTCGTGGTCCATGCGCGCATCGCCCGCTGTCGCTCGCGTTCGGGGCGGTCGGCGAACCCGTCCTCGCGGTCGGGCGCGTCGGGCATCCCCGCGGCCAGCATGGTCCGGATGGTCTCGCGCGCCTCCTCGCGGCGGCCGCGGCGGAACTGCGCCTCCGCGAGGTCCAGCCGGACCAGGTTGCGCTCGGGCTCCAGCTTCAGCACCAGCTCGAACTCGACGGCGGCGCGGTCGAAGCGCGACGCGCGCATGTCGAGCGCCCCCAGCATGTGGTGCGCCTGCACGTTGGCCGGCTCGACCTCGACGACGCGCCGGAGCTTCTCCGCCGCGTCCGAGTCCCGGCCCAGGTTCGCGAGCGTCTCCGCGCATCCGAGCAGCGCGTCGATGCTGCCCGGGTCCTCGCGCAGCACCTGCATGTAGTTCTGCAGCGCCTTCTGTCCCTCGCCCTGGAGCGAGAGGCAGCGCGCGTACTGCGTGCGGACCTCCTCCATGGACGGATCGTGGCGCAGCGCCTCGCGGTAGCACCAGGCGGCGCGGGGGAGGTCGCCCTGCAGCTCCAGCCCGCCCGCCATCGCGATCATGCAGAAGGCGGGCGCCTCCACGAACTCCTGCGCCTCGTAGAACGCGGACCGGGCGTCGTCGTGCCGCCCGGTCAGCGTCAGCAGCCGGATGCGGCGGGCGTTCGACACGTCCGACGAGCGGTCGAGCTCGACCGCCTTCTCGACCAGCCGCAGCGCGGCGCCCGGGTTGCCCTCCTCCTCCTCGACCCCGGAGGCCGCCAGGAGCGGCTCGGGCGAGTCGGGATCGAGCTCGTGGCAGCGGAGGAACTCCTCGCGAGCCTCCGGGCCCCGGTCGGTCTCCATGAGCAGGCGACCGAGGTGGAAGTGCCAGTCGGGGCGGTCCGGGTTGCGGGCGAGCGCCTGGCGCAGGGCAGCCTCGGCCTCGGCCAGGCGGCCGTCCTCGAAATGACGGCGGGCCTCCTCGGCCAGCTCGTCCCCGTCACGCCATTCGCCGTGGGTGTCGCCCATGACTCCCTGATCGTAGCACCGCCGGTCGGCGGGTCGAGCGTCGAATGCGTCAATAGACCTCGAGCATGCAGCGCCGGGTCGCGTGCACGCGCCGCTTGATCTGCTCCGCGGTCCATTCGGCGGGGGCCACCGAGGAAAGTTCGGCATGGACGTCCAAGAACCCGCCTCCCAGCCCGCGCGCCGCGAGCGTCTGGAAGATTCCCACCTGCATGCCCGCGAGTCCGCAGACGTACATCAGCGTGCGTTGGCTGCGCAGGAGCGCGTCGAACTGGGGCAGGGTGCGGTCGACGTAGTGGTGGATGTACTCGCCCTTGCCGCCGTCGGGACGCAGTTCCCGGCTGATCACCGCGTGGTAGGCGAAGTTCGGGTGGTCCTTCGCCGCCTGGCGGAAGAAGTCGTCGTAGATCAGGTCGCTGGTGTAGGGCGTGCCCATCACCAGGTGCACCTTGGACGTGCAGGGGCGCCAGGCGGCGTGCGCGGGCGTTCCCCTCGGCGGGCCGACGAACAGCTCGTGGATGAAGCCGCGGAACGGGGCGATTCCGGTGCCGGTCGCCAGGAACAGGTAGTCGTGCGCGTTCCGGTCGACGGGCAGGAGGAAGCGCTTGCCGTTGGGGCCGGCGACGGCGATCGGGTCGCCCTCGCGGAGGTCGCAGACGTGGTTGGAGCAGACGCCGGCGAACAGGCGGTGGTCGGCGGGGTCGTCCTTGTCCGACTGGGGCTCGCGCTCGGCCAGCAGGCGCTTGCAGGTGGTGGACAGCACCTTCCCGTGGCCGTCCTCGCCGTAGCCGGGGCTGGCGATCGAGTACAGCCGCACCTTGTGGGGCTTGCCGTTGGCGTCCGTGCCCGGCGGGACCACGCCGAAGGACTGTCCGGCCTGCCAGGCGCCCTCGAGGGGGGTGCCCGAGACGTCGACGCACACGTGGCGGACGAACGAGGCGGACTTCCCCTTGGTGCAGAGCCTCGACTGCGTGACCTTGCCGGTGACCGGGGCGGTCGGAAGCACCGCGTGCATGCGGGCCTCGGGGAGCGCGGGTTCCCCCGGCGTGCGCGGGTGCTCGGCGGCGGCGGCTGCGGCGGGCGCGGTGCTCATAAGACGGTTATCTTATTGGAGCGTCCTTCCCTGCGGAACGGGCGCGCGGAACGCCGATTGGTCTCTGACAGGCAGGTCACGGATTGACCTGCACCGACCGGCGTCAAAGGGGTTCGACCCATGGATTACTTCCGCATTCAAGGCGGCC
>JBILFU010000228.1:0-3713 GCA_044351405.1 Phycisphaerales bacterium | reverse complement strand
CGCGGTGCGTGGCGGCGTCGAGCGCGACGACGAGCACGCCGCTCGTGTCGCGGTCGAGCCGGTGCACGACGCGCGCGCCGGGGAAGCGCGCGGCGAGGCGCGCGACCAGGCAGTCGGCCTTCCCGGGACCGATCCCCGGCACCGTGAGCAGCCCGCACGCCTTGCTCACGACGAGCAGGTGGCGGTCCCGGTGCAGGAGTTCGTAGCCGTCGGCGTCCATCGGGATGGGTGATCCTAGAATCCCGGGATGCGACCGATCCGCCCGTTCCCGATGGCCTCCGCCGCGCTCCTCCTCGTCGCCGCGGCCGGCTGCTCATCGCGGCCGACGGCGCCCGCGGCCGCCCCGTCCGCGCCCGCGCCCGCCGTCACCGATTTCCGTGCCTCCGAGGCCCCGGTCCTCACCGGCCACGTGCAGCTCACCTTCCCGGACCGCTTCGTGAAGGCGGGCGAGAACTACTTCAGCCCGGACGACAGGCGCATCGTCTTCCAGGCGATCGAGCGCCCGCTGGACGGGAGCGCCCCCGCCGACTTCTACGCGATGTTCGTCGCCGACGTGCTGCGCGACGGCGACGGCGCGATCACCGGCATCGCGAACGTCCGCCGCATCAGCCCGCCCGGCAGCGCCAACACCTGCGGCTGGTTCCACCCGACCGATCCCGACCGCGTCATCTTCGGCAGCACGGTCGTGCCGCCCTCGAACCGCGAGACGCCCGGCTACCAGCGCGGCACCGGGAAGTACCGCTGGCAGTTCCCGCCCGAGATGCGCGTCGTGGAATGCGACCTCCGGACCGCCGACGGCTCCGCGGGCTCGCTGCGCACGCTCGTCGGCACGGGCGACGGCTACGCCGCCGAGTGCAGCCTGAGTCCCGACGGACGCACGCTCCTCTACACCGAGGTCGACCCGAGGACGCAGGGCGACCTGTGGGTGCTCGACATGCCTTCCGGCGAGCGGCGGCGGATCGTCGACGCGCCCGGCTACGACGGCGGGCCCTTCTTCTCGCCGGACGGCGCGCGCATCATCTACCGCAGCGACCGCACCGGCGACAGCCTGCTCCAGATCTACGAGGCGGACCTGGTGCGCGATGCCTCCGGCAAGGTCACGGGAATCGCCGGCGAGCGCGCGCTGACGCGGAACGGCCACGTCAACTGGTGCCCGTACTACCACCCCGACGGACGGCACTTCGTCTACGGCTCCAGCGAGATGGGCCACCAGAACTACGAGGTCATGATGCGCGACGCGCGCGACCCGACCGCCTCCACGCGCATCACCGACTGCGGCGGCGCCGACGTGCTGCCGGTCTTCTCGAGCGACGGCCGGTGGATGCTCTGGACGGGCCAGCGCGGCACGGACGACGCCGGCAACGGCAAGCCCTCGAGCCAGGTGTGGGTGGCGCGGTTCGACCTCGAGGCGGCAAGGGCGAAGGCCCCGGTCCGCGAGTGACGAGATGCGCATCTACCACGAACGCCGCCACCTGATCCCGTTCCGCAGCGCGCTGCTGCCGCAGATCTTCACGGACGTGCTGGTGGTGGGGACGGGCGTGGCGGGGCTCCGCGCGGCGATCGAGGCCGCGCGGCACGGCGACGTGATCGTGCTGGCGAAGGAGTCCGTGGACCTCTCGAACACCAGCTGGGCACAGGGCGGGATCGCGGCGGCGATCGCGGCGGACGATTCGCCGGAGAGCCACCTTGCGGACACGCTGGAGGCGGGCGCCGGCCTGTGCGACCCGCAGGCGGTGCGCACGCTCGTCGCCGAGGGTCCGCGCGAGGTGGCGCAGCTCCTGGAGTGGGGCATGCAGGTCGACCGCGCGTCGGACGGCTCGCCCGCGCTCGGCCTCGAGGGCGGGCACCGACGCGCGCGGATCGTGCACTCGGACGGCGACGCCACCGGTCACGAGCTCGCGCGCTGCCTGATCGCGCGGACGCGGGCCACGCGCGGCATCCGGGTGTTCGACCGCTGCTTCGCGGTCGACCTCCTGCGCGCGCCGGACGGCTCGGGCCGCGTGACCGGCGCGCTCACCTGGCATCCGCGGCACGGGCTGCAGATCATCTGGGCGCGGGCCACGGTGCTCGCGTCCGGCGGGGCGGGACAGGTCTATCGCGAGACCACGAACCCGAAGGTCGCCACCGGCGACGGCGTGGCCATGGCGTGGCGCGCCGGCGCCGTCCTCTCCGACCTCGAGTTCTTCCAGTTCCACCCGACCGCGCTCTACGTGGCGGGCGCGGGCCGCCTCCTCATCAGCGAGGCGGTGCGCGGCGAGGGCGCGCATCTCGTCGACGATGCCGGCGCGCGGTTCATGCAGGGCGTGCACCCCATGGCGGAGCTCGCCCCGCGCGACGTGGTGAGCGCCGCGATCGTCCGCCACCTTGCGGCCGGCGGAGGCCGCGCCTACCTCGACTGCCGGCACTTCCCGCAGGGGCGCTTCGCGGAGCGCTTCCCGGGGCTGCACCGGATGCTCGCGGGCTTCGACCTGGACCCCGCGCGCGACCGCATCCCGGTGACGCCGGCCGCGCACTACATGATCGGCGGGGTGCGCACCGACCTCGACGGCCGCACCAGCCTTCCCGGGCTCTGGGCGTGCGGCGAGGTGGCCGCGACGGGCGTGCACGGCGCCAATCGCCTGGCGTCGAACAGCCTCCTCGAGGGGCTGGTCTTCGGTCGGCGCGTGGCGGAGTCGGTCGCGCGCGAGGCCCCCGGCGAGGCGCTTCCGCGGCAGGTCGCGAGCGAGGTGTCGACGGGCCCGCACGGGGAGCTCGACCTCGCCGACATCCGGTCGAGCCTGCGCAGCGCCATGTGGCGCAACGTGGGCGTGGAGCGCACGGGCGCGAAGCTCGCCGACGTGCTCACGATGTTCGAGTTCTGGGGCCGCTACGGGATGGACGAGGTGTTCGATTCGCCGGAAGGGTGGGAGGTCCAGAACCTCCTGACGGTCGGCTTCCTGATGACGCGGGCCGCGCTCGAGCGGCGCGAGAGCCGCGGGACACACCGCCGCATCGACCTTCCCCGCACCGACCCGCTCGGCGCGGGCCGACTGGAGTGGTCGATCGCCTCCGCGGCCGCGCGCGCGGTGCCCTGCGCGCCTGGGGCCCTGGCGTGAGCCGTTTCGCCCCGCGCCGGCCGCCGGGTGCTGCCGGGGCGTCGGTGCTGTGCGCAGCCCTCGCGGCCTGCGCGGCCGGCTGCGCGACGGAGCGCGTCGAGTACCGGCCGCGGTCGGACCTGATGCGTGGCGCGGAGGGCAGCGGCGAGTTCGTCGCGCCGGACGGCACGCGCGTCGTGTTCGTGGATCCGGACGCGGATGCCGACGCGGCGGACCGGCTGCCGAAGGGAACCAAGGTGGGGCCCGACGGCAAGCCCGTCCCGGTGAAGGTCTTCCAGCCGCGCGAGGAACTGGAGGACGGCACCGTCGTCCTGCGCAACCTGTTCCCCGACCATGTCGTCGGCAACGCCATGACCTGCCTGCGTCGCGAGGAGTACCGGCTCATGTGGGACCAGCTGCTCGCCCCGGAGACGCGCGCGCAGTGGGAGCGATCCGGCGGCTACGACGCGTTCCGCTCCTGGTGCGAGGACAACCGCAAGCCGACCATGGAGCTCCTCAACCGCATGCGCTTCGATGCCGTCGGCTCGGACATCGCCATGAAGCAGGTGCGGCCCGGCGTGACGCAGGCGACCGTCGCGCCGCACCTGTGGGAGCAGTTCAAGCTGCGGGTGATCGAGT
>JBILFU010000227.1:0-3717 GCA_044351405.1 Phycisphaerales bacterium | reverse complement strand
ACCCTGGCCCCGCGTCCCCCTCGCCACGCTCCTCGAGATGAAGCTCCTCGCGATGCGGCCGCACGACATCGCGCACATCGGCGACCTGCTGCGCGTGGGGCTGATCGACCGCACCTGGCGCGACCGCATCCGAGCGGAGCTACGCGAGCGATTCGACCGCGCGTACGACGAGGCGGAGCGCCACTACGGCGACTCCGCGCACTGAGGGCGTCGGCCCCGCGACGACTAGGCTTCCGACGTGCCCACCGATCGCTTCCCCAGCACGCACGCCACGTGGATCGACGCGCAGCTGACGATCGCCGAGCGCAGCCGCGCCGCGGGCGACGCGGCCCGCGAGGGGAATGCCATCGACGCGCTTCGGCAGCACCTGATGGAGCGGTACCACGGCGCGCTGCGCGCGTACGTCTGCGGCGGATCGCTGCGGCGGCTGGGCGAGCCGGACGAGCTCGTCGGCGGGTTCTTCGCGGAGCGCGCGTGCCGGCCGGGATTCCTGGTGCAGTGGCGCGAGAGCGGGCTTCCGCTCAGGCGGTGGATGATGACGGGCATCAACCTCTACGGAAAGAGCGTGATCCGCGAGCGTTCGCGCGACCGCGAGGCGCCCGTGGGGCAGGTCGACGAGGAGTCGCTGGTGGAGGATTCGGATGCCGTCCGCGCATTCGAGCGCGCGTGGGCGCTCGCGGTCCTCAACCACGCGCTGGCGCTGGTGCACGCCGATCTCGCGGCGCAGGGCAGGCTGGAGGAATTCGGCATCTTCCGGCGGCGGGTGGTGCAGGGCGAGGCATACGAGACCATCGCGCCGACGGTCGGGCGAAGCGCGCAGCAGTGCGCGGGCGCGACGCGGCTCGTCACCGACCGGCTGCGCGAGGCGCTGCGGAACTCGCTCCGGGACGAGGGCGTGCCGCACGCGGACATCGACGCGGCGCTGGCCGAGGTCTACGAGGTGTTCGGTATCGCGCGGCGGGCAGATGGCGGCGCGTGAGGACGTGGATCGAGAATGGCGGTTGATTTCCGCGCATGGAGCACGCGCCCGCGCATTGGCTGAACACGATGCAACCGACTCCTGGAACGGCCGCTTCCGGTTCCGACCCCCGCTCGGACGGTGCGACCGCCGTCGAGCCGAAGGACCCGTGGACGCCGGTCAGCGCGGACGAGGCGGAGCGGGTGGTTCGCGCGCTGCTGGAGGAGCCTCGGACGGGCGAGCATGCCACGGAGACGCCCGAGGAGGGCGCGATCGGCAAGCCGGGGCCGCGCGGCGCGTGGCGGACCCGGGCGATCGCTGCATGCGCGGCGATTTTCTTGGCCACGGCGGTCTCGGTGCTGGCACCGATTTCCGGTATTCCCGCGCAGAGGGGCCCTGCAACGGCATCGCTTGACGGTCAGGCGCCCGTACTCGGCCATCCGTCATCGCCGGGCAATGCGGCGCACAACCAGATTCAGGAACAAGAGATGAACCGAGCCACCGTCGCCGCAGCAGCGGGATTGATCGTCGCGGGAGAGTCGTTCGCCCAATCGGCCGTGCAGTGGCGGGTGGAGGATGGGGGGAATGGGCATTGGTACGCGCTTGGCTCCCCCGCGGCGAACTGGCATGAGGCCGCTGCGCAGGCAGTGCAGATGGGAGGCCATCTGGCGACGCTGCCGTCCGCCGGCGAAACCGCGTTCGCAGCCGGAGTGGCCGCGAACGAGAACGTCGCGTACATCGGCGCGGCTCAGGCGCCGGGTTCCGCCGAACCGTTCGGCGGATGGCGATGGATCACCGACGAGCCCTGGGGCTTCGAGTCGTGGCACTTCAATATGGATGACGCCCCCTGTGGGTCCAGCAACGGGGACGGCGAGCAGCAGTTCCTCTGGATGCACAACGCGGTCCGCCAGTGGGATGACGTCAACGACCGGGATATCCCCGGCTGCCCCCTCGAGGAGAAGCGCGGCATCATCGAATGGTCGGCCGACTGCAACAACGACGGCATCGTCGACTACGGACAGTGCAACGACGGCACGCTGCCGGACTACGACGGCAACAACATCCCGGACTGCTGCGAGCAAGGGCAGGACTGCGTCGTGGGCACCTACCCGGTTCAGTGGAAGGTCGAGGACGGCGGCAACGGCCATTGGTACTCCGCGCGGCGCTGGACCGGCACGAAGTCGTGGCCCGAGGCGCGTGACACGGCGACAGCGCTCGGCGCAATGCTGGCGTGCATCACCTCCGACGGCGAGAATGCCTGGATCTCTGGCACCCTGGACCTCAAGCAGCCCGGCTGCGGCCTCGGCCAGATGGGCTGGCACCTCGGCGGCTACCAGGACCTCGCCGCACCCGACTACGTCGAGCCCGCAGGCGGCTGGCGGTGGCTGTCGGGCGAGCCGTGGTCCTACACCGCCTGGCTCACGGGGCAGAACTACCCGGGATTGGCCGGCGGTGATCGCCCGAACAACTTCAAGGGGGACGAGCACTTCCTGAAGCTGTCCGAGCTGCCCTACGCGCCATGGTGGGACGACGTGGGTCCGGGCAGCGACCAGCAGGAGATGTGCGGGGCAATCCTCGAATGGTCCGCCGACTGCAATGCTGACGGCATCGTCGACTACGGCCAGATTCTCCGGGGCGACTTCGCCGACATCAACGGCAACGGCGTGCCGGACCGGATCTGCGAATGCCTCGGCGACCTCTACGTCGACGGATTCGTGAACGGTGCGGATCTCGGTGCGCTCCTCGCCTACTGGGGGCCGGTCACCGGCACGCCCGCCTCCCGGGCGACGGACATCAACCGCGACGGTGTGGTCAACGGGTCGGACCTCGGGATACTGCTCTCGAACTGGGGCGCCTGCGCGCCCTGATCGCGCGTACGACGAGGCGGAGCGCCACTACGGCGACTCCGCGCACTGAGACCGGTCACGGCATCGACTTGAAGGCGTTCCACGCCACGTAGGCGCCGGCACCGAGCAGGATGGTCGCGCTCACCCAGCGCCCGTTCTTCTTCATGAAGCGCTCGGTGGACTCCTTCATCGCGGCGCATGCGCCGGAGCGAAGCGTCTCGATCACGGCCGGCGCGATCGACGGGACCAGCGAGATCGCGGAGAACACGGCGATGGCGACAGGGCGGGCGGCATGGTCGGTGATCTGGGCGATCTGGTGACCGGCGGCGATCGTGATCGCCAGGCACTTCGGATGGATTCCCATCGTCGCGAAGCCGAGCAGGCCCGAGCGCACGCACCGGCGCGACACGGAGAGGTCCGCGCCCATGGAGCCGCCGAACTTGTCGGCGAACCAGGCCTTGCAGCGGGCGACGATGCCGGGGCCGTGCTTCGACGCCCCGATGCGCTGCTCCTCGACGGCCTCGATCGGCGCACCGCGGATGGCGTGCATCGCGCGCTGGATGCCGATGGTCAGGAGCACGCCCGCGATCAGCGCTCGCACGATGAAGTCCACCCAGGGATGCGAGGACTTCGCGCCCTCGGCCGCCGCCTCGGCGTGGTGCGATGGCCCGACGAGCATGCCGATCGTGATTCCCATGACCAGCCCGACCACCGCGCCCACGGCGTACATCCACGCCACCAGCCGCGGCGCGCGCCTGTCGCACGCCATGATGAGCCCGAGGATGAGCGTCTCCGGGCTGAGGAGGATTGCGACGCCGAGCGATGCGAGGACGGTGAGGTGCGTGTTCATGGAAAATGGTCCCGGAGGAACGGGACGAATTTATCTCGCGAGGAACGCCGTGAGCTTCGCGC
>JBILFU010000226.1:0-3720 GCA_044351405.1 Phycisphaerales bacterium | reverse complement strand
CGACTACGACACCTACCTCGGTGCCTATGCCGGCACCTCCTGCGCCGGGCTCGCGAACGTCGCCTGCAACGACGACGCGTGCGGCGTCGGCTCGTACATCAGCTTCGGCGTGCAGGCGGGCCGGCAGTACTGGATCGTGGTCGGCGGCTACGCCTGCCGCGTCGGCAACTCGACCGTTCGCATCACCGGTCCGGCCGTCAGCCCGGCCGACTGCGACGACGACGGCATCCCCGACGCCGTCGAGATCGCCGACGGCGCGACCGACTGCGACGCCGACGGCGTGCCCGACGTCTGCCAGGCGATCCCGGACACCGACGGCGACGGCCAGCTCGACTGCATCGACGCCGACGACGACAACGACGGCGTGCCGGACGCGAAGGACGCCTTCCCGCTCGACGCCACGGAGTCCTCGGACACCGACGGCGACGGCACCGGTGACAACGCCGACACCGACGACGACGGCGACGCGGCCGCCGACGGCACGGACAACTGCCCGCTCGTCTCCAACGCCGACCAGCTCGACACCGACGCCGACGGCGAAGGCGATGCCTGCGACGCCGACGACGACAACGACGGCGTGCCGGACGCCTCGGACAACTGCCCGCTCCTCGCCAACGCCGACCAGGCCGACTGCGACGGAGACGGCGCGGGCGACGCCTGCGAGCTCGCCGCCGGCGCCCAGCCGCCCGCGGGCGCGACGCAGTGGCGCGTCGAGGACGGCGGCAACGGACACTGGTACCGGCTCTCCGACGCATCGCTCACCTGGGCGCAGGCGCGAGCGTTCGCCGACTCGGTCGGCGGCCACCTGGTCACGCTCTCCGGCCCGGCGGAGAACGAGTTCGTCCGCGGCATCGCGCAGTGCAACGACGTGCACATCGGCCTGTTCCAGCAGCCCGGCTCCTGCGAGCCCGACTGCGGGTGGGAGTGGGTCACCGGAGAGCCGGTCTCGTACCTCAACTGGAACGGCGGCGAGCCCAACGACTACGGCGTGCAGGACAGCGCCCAGATGCACTGCTCGGGCCTGTGGGACGACCTGTGGGACTACTCCGCGCGGCGCTTCGTGATCGAGTGGTCGCTCCCGATCTCCCGCGACTGCGACGGCAACGGCCTGCCCGACGAGTGCGACATCGCCGCCGACCCGTCGCTCGACTGCGACCAGGACGGCAACCTCGACAGCTGCCAGCTCGCGGCGGGCGCGTCCGACTCCGACGGCGACGGCACGCTCGACGCCTGCGAGGACGACGACGGCGACGGCGTGGCGAACTTCATCGACAACTGCCCCGACCTCGCGGGCGCGGCCACCTGCGGCGGCTGCCCGCAGGCCCTCTGCGACACGTACGGCGGCGTGCCCGGCCCGTACTCAGACAACGACGGCGACGGCATCCTTCTCTACCAGGACCGCTGCCCGACCGAGGCCGGAGCGCCCGGCTGCCTCGGCTGCCCGGCGGCGACGTGCGCGCTGCCGCGGCCGGACCTCGTGGTCTCGGACCTGTTCTACCCGTCGCAGGTGAGCCCGGGCGAGACGGTCACCGTCACGTGGACCACCACCAACGCCGGCACCGTGCCGACCGACGCCGCCTGGTACGAGCAGCTCCGGTTCCTCGACGGCTCCGATGCCGTCGTCGCGCAGCAGACCTTCTGGAGCGAAGGCATGGGCGGCGGGCTCGCGGCCGGCGCCTCGCGCGCCCGGTCGTTCGGCATCACCGTACCGAACCTGAACGGTCCGTACCGCGCGGTGCTCGTCGTGGACCACGACAGCCGCCTGAGCGAGGGCCCGGGCGAGACGAACAACGCCTCGGAGCCGGTCGACGTGCAGGTCGACGCCGCGGACCTCGTCGCGCGCAACGCGTCGTTCCCGGCCTCTGCCGCGGTCAACGACGCCGTGCTCGTCACGTGGGAGACCGCGAACGTCGGCGCGGGCAGCTCGTACGGCTGCGCCTACGCGACGGTGCGCCTCTCCGTTGACGACATCCCGTCGGGGGACGACCCGGTGGTCGGCGCCTCCTACAACTGCGCGAGCCCGCTCCTGCCCGGCGGCGCGATCTCCCAGCAGTCGTACCTGAGCCTCGGATCGATCGCTCCCGGCACCTACCGCGTGTTCGTGACGGCCGACGCCTACGGCTACCTCTTCGAGGCCGACGAGTCGAACAACGTGCTGGACGCCGGCTCCATCACGCTCGGCCGCCCGGAGTACGCGAACCTCGTCGCGCAGATCACCTCCGTCCAGGCCGAGGCCACCCTCGGCGGCGGCATCCAGGTCGCGTACACGGTCTCCAACGCCGGCACACGCCCGGCGGGCGGCGGGTGGTACGACCGGGTCGTCGTCTCCGCGGACGAGACCGTCGACGAAGGCGACCTCCGCTGGGACTTCTACAACACCGGCGCCCTCGCGCCCGGCGCCTCCGCGGGCCAGGTGCGCAACGTGACCGTGAACGCGGGGGTCGGCACCTACTACGTCTTCGTCGTCGTCGACGTCTACGGCTACCTCAACGAGGGTCCCGGCGAGTCCGACAACGTCGCCGGCCCCGGCGGCACGGTCGACGTCGGCGCGCCGGACCTGGTGGTCTCCGCGGCGACCGCCCCCGCCTCGGTCAGCGTGGGCGCGCCGCTGCCGGTGTCCTGGACCGTCGCCAACGCGGGCAACCGCGCCGCGACGGGCAGCTGGCGCGACCGCCTCGAGTTCGTCGACTCCGCCGACGGCACCGGACCGGCCACGCTGCTCGCGGAGGAGTACTTCAGCGGCACGATCGCGCCCGGCGGCGAGGCCGCGCGCGGCCGCACCGTCACGGTGCCGGCGCCCGCGGGCACGCGCTTCGTGCGCGTCACCGCGGACGTCTTCGGCGACGTCAACGAGGGCGGCGCCGACGCGAACAACGCCGCCGTCGGCAACGCCGTCACCGTGCTTGCCGCGAACCTGGTGCCGTCGGCGGGCTCCGCGCCGTCGGTGGCGGAGCAGCTCGTGCCGTTCACGGTCGGCTGGACCACCACCAATGCGGGCCCGGGCGACTCGTGGGGCGGCTGCTGGACGGAGCGGGTCTTCCTCTCCGCAGACGCGACGCTCGACGGCGCGGACCTGCAGCTGGGCTCGCTGACGCGCTGCGACGCGCCGCTCGCGGCCAAGGCGTCGCTGGCCGCGTCCCTCTCGGTGGCGGTGCCCGCGTCCGTGGCGACCGGCTCCTACCGCCTGCTCGTGGCCGTCGATCCGGAGGGCACGCGCCACGAGACGAGCGATGCGGACAACGTGCTCGACGTCGGCGCCCTCGAGGTCGGGCCCGTCACGGCCGCGGACCTGGTGGTGAGCGGCGTCTCGCTGTCGACGCCCGCGTACCTGGGCGAGCCCGCCACCGTCACCTGGACCGTCACCAACGCAGGCGAGGACCCCGCGACCGCGTGGTACGACCGCGTCCGTGCCTCGGCCGATTCCTCGGTGGGCGGCGATCCAGTGATCCTCGAGGTTGCCTCGACCGGGCCGCTCGCGCCGGGCGAGTCGCGCGTCATGTCCCGTGAGGTGACGTTCTACGAGCCCGCCGGGCTGCGCTGGGTGTACGTGGAGACCGACGTCTACGGCCAGGTGTTCGAGCACCAGTCCGAGGACAACAACCGCTCCGCGCTGTTCGGCCCGGTGGACATCCAGTACAAGCCAGCGCCGGACCTGGTGGTCGCCTCGGTGTCCGCGCCCGCGCAGGCCACCGCGACGCAGTCGGTCGCCTTCGGCTACGT
>JBILFU010000224.1:0-3771 GCA_044351405.1 Phycisphaerales bacterium | reverse complement strand
AGGGCCTCGACTGCCCGATGCCGGGCTCCCACCGGCGCGCCTCGTCCATCAGCGACCGAACGCCCTCGGGCTCGCGGAAGGGCGCGCTGCGCCCGCGCTCCATCTCGACGAGCACCACGCGTCCCGAGGGCGACGACGGCAGGTCGAGCTGCGCCTCCACGTTGCCGTAGCCGCCGCGGCGGACGCGCAGCAGCCAGGTCTCCTCCATCCAGCCGGCGCCGAAGCCCTGCACCTCCAGCTCGAAGCGGCCGTCGGGACCGCTGGTGGCGCGGCCGCAGACCTCGCGGTTGCCCGTGTGCGGATCGCGCACCAGCTCCACCTGCGCGCCGGGGATGCCGCCCTTGCGCTCGTCGGGATCGCCCGCGCGCGCGACGCGGCACGAGCCGTGTCCGTCCACCACCTTGCCGTCCAGGCGGTACGCGCACCCCGCCATCGAGAGGACGAGCGACGCGGCCACCAGCGCAAGCGCCGCCCAGAGGACCGCCGCCAGCGCGCGCCGCACCAGGCGGTCCGTGCGAGCGCCCGCCATGACGCGCGCCACCTCGGGCGGCATCTCCCCGACCTCGACCGAGTCCCAGTCGACGCTCTTGCCGGTCCAGCGCGCCTCCGCGAGCGCCTGGCGCGCACGGCTCAGGTCGTCCGGGAGCACGCGCACCGGCACGGTCCGCGATCCGGCGCGCAGCGGGAACCCGAAGATGCCCTGCCCGGTCGGCACGGTGACGCTGCGGATGCCGGCGTCCTCGAGCACGCCGCGGACGCACTGCGCCTCGAAGTCGCTGCGGGCCTCGAAGACCGTGGGCATCGCGCCCGCGTCGACGGGAAGGTCCATGCCGCCGTCCTCGGGGAGGGCACCGCTCACGCGAGCCCCCGCAGGCGATCGACGGCCGCGAGGAGCGCCTCGCTGCGGTCGGGGCCGAACATGTCGTCGGGCAGGATCACGCGCCAGTCCGTCACCGAGTCGCGCGGGATGCGGATGCTGTCGCCGGCGTGCAGGTCGTCGCGGGTCACGGGCTCCTCGGAGAGCGTCGCCTCCACCACGTCGTGGTCGAAGCGGCGCACGACGAACCAGCCCTGCTCGCGCCGGTCCTCCGCGTCGGTGCCGCCGACCGGGGCCTGCACGTGGAACGCGCCGTCGGCGAGCGCCGCCACCTCGGACTGGCCCGCGCGGCGCAGGCTCGCGAACGCCGTCGCGAACTTCGGCCACGTCCGCTGCGCGCGGCGCTCGGTGGCGGCGGAGGAGTGCTCGCTGGCGTAGAGCACCGCGCGCCCCGACTCCATGCGCTCGATGACGTCCCTCGGCCAGGCCCACACGGGACGGAAGCTGCCGCGCGGCTCGGCCGCGCAGACGCACGCGCGCACGCCGGCGAGGCCGCCGTCGCCCTGCTCCTCGGCCGCCTTCCGGAAGGCGCGCGAGCCGGGCACGCCGTCCTCCACGAAGCGCGCGCACTCCTGCCACGGCACCAGCGCCACCTGCAGGTCGGGGCCGACGTCGATCGGCACCCGCGGCGCGGGCGGCGGCGCCTCGAGCAGCAGGCTCGCCACGTGGTTCATCAGGATCGCCGCCGCCTGCGAGTGGCGCGAGGGCACCTCGAGCATCTCGAGCTCCGGGAGCCCGCAGCGCGAGAGCCCGGTGGTGAAGAGCATCATCGGCGCGTCCTCGGACTCGGTGGGCGCGACGGCCGTGATCGTCCAGAGGAACTCGTCGTTGGGGACGGCGTCCTGCACCAGGAACTGCTCCTCGATCTCGGCACGCGGCCAGCGGCGCGAGTTGGAGACGTCGAGCATGCCGACCACCTCGGGCAGCGCGCCGGCGAGCATGGACACCAGGTGGAAGTACTCCGCGTGGGCCTCCCCGGGCTCGAGCACGGTCTGCATGCCGATCACCCACCTGCAGCGCGCCATCGCCTCGTCGGGCAGCTGGCCGGGATCCGCCTGGAGCGCGGCCTCGGCCCACAGCACCACGGGGTTCGTGACGCCCGGCACGCGCAGGAGGAGCGACCAGAGCATGCCCTCGTCCTCGTCGGGCTCGCCCGCCTCGGCCTCCACCTGGCGGCCCACCCAGCTCGCGACGGCGCGGCCGACCTCCTCGCGGGTCGGCGGATCCTCGTGCGGCCAGAACGCGACCCACGCGCTGGGCACGGGGCCGTCGAGCTCCCACGCGGACTCGTCGGCGGGAACGGCGTCCCCGGCGCCGTCGCCGGAACCCGCGCCGGAGGCGGGATCCGCGGGATCGTCGTCGGGGCACGTCATCCCCGGCATCGTAGGGGCGCGCGCACGCTGCAGTACGCTCCGACCCCCATGTCCGAGCCGAACGAGCACCCGTATCGCTACACGGCGGCGTTCGCGAACGCGCTCGAGGAGCGCCGGCAGGCCGCGCTCGACGCGGAGCAGGCGGCCGGCCGCGGCTTCCGCCAGGCGAACCCCGGCGAGGCGGGCTTCGACGGGTCGAAGCCGAAGTTCTACTGCCTCGACATGTTCCCCTACCCCTCGGGCGCGGGGCTGCACGTCGGGCATCCCGAGGGCTACACGGCGACCGACATCATCTGCCGCTACAAGCGGATGAAGGGCTTCAACGTCCTGCACCCGATGGGCTGGGACGCCTTCGGACTTCCCGCCGAGCAGTACGCGATCCAGACCGGCGTGCACCCCGAGGTGACGACGAAGAAGGCGATCGACAACTTCCGCAGGCAGCTGAAGCGCTTCGGCTTCATGTACGACTGGTCGCGCGAGTTCGCGACGATCGACCCGGGCTACTACCGATGGACGCAGTGGATTTGGCTGCTGGCCTACGGCAGCTGGTTCGACCCGAGGGCGAACGCCGCGCGGCCCATCGCCGAGCTCGAGGCCGCGCTCGCGGCGGAGGACCGCGAGGTCGAGGTCGCGGGCGAGGCGCGCAAGCGCTGGTCCGCGTGCTCGCGCCGCGAGCGGCAGGCGCATCTCGACCGGTTCCGCCTGGCGTACCTCGGCGAGCAGACCGTGAACTGGTGCCCGCGGCTCGGCACCGTGCTCGCCAACGAGGAGGTGATCGACGGCCGCAGCGAGCGCGGCGGCCACCCGGTGGTGCGCATGCCGCTCAAGCAGTGGATGTTCCGCATCACGGCGTACGCCGACCGGCTTCTCGCCGACCTCGCGACCGTCGACTGGCCCGAGTCGACGCGCACGATGCAGAGCGAGTGGATCGGCCGCAGCGAGGGAGCGGAGATCCGCTTCGACGTCGAGGGCGACGAGCCGCTCACCGTCTTCACCACGCGGCCGGACACGCTCTTCGGCGCGACGTACATGGTGGTCGCGCCCGAGCACCCGCTCGTGCAGCGCGCGATCGCGCGCGGCGGCAGCGCGGCCCTCGCCGAGTACGCGGCGTGGGCGAGGAACCGCTCCGACGTCGACCGGCAGGAGTCGAAGAGGAAGACCGGCGTCGCCACCGGGCTGCACGCCGTGAACCCGGCGACGGGTGCCCGCATCCCGGTCTGGACCGCCGACTACGTGCTGATGGGCTACGGCACCGGCGCGATCATGGCCGTGCCCGCGCACGACGAGCGCGACTTCGAGTTCGCGCGCGAGTTCTCGCTGCCGGTCGTGCAGGTGGTCGACGTCCCGGGCACGCCGTGGACCGGCGAGGCCGCGACGGCCGGCGAGGGCCGTGCGGTCAACAGCGCCAACGCCGCCACCGGGCTCGCGATCGACGGGCTCCGGACGGCCGACGCGAAGCGCGCGGTGATCGCCTGGCTCGAGGCCCGCGGCATCGGCGCGCTGCGCGTCAACTACCGGCTC
>JBILFU010000223.1:0-3789 GCA_044351405.1 Phycisphaerales bacterium | reverse complement strand
TGGCGGGGGACGATCAATGCGCCGATCGTGGCGCACGCGATCAACAACGGCGTGGTGCTGACGCTGAACGTGGTGCTGCTGCGGGGGTAGCGGAAAATCACCCCGGAAAGGTTTTCCCATTTTCCGGATGGGCGCCGCCATCGTGGCGGGAGGTGTCCCGCGGAAAATGGGAAAACCTTTCCAGGGTGATTTTCCGACCGCCGGTCAGTCCTGCAGCTCGACCGTCCAGTACGCCTCGTCCAGGAACGCCTTCCAGCTCTGGTACTTCGGGCTGCCGAGCTTGAGCGTGATCGCCGGGTTGCGCCGCGGCTTCACCGGCTCGCGGATCAGCTTCATGCGCGCCTGCCCGGGCGTGCGGCCGCCCTTGCGCGCGTTGCACCGCACGCACGCGCAGACCAGGTTCGTCCAGCTGTTCTCGCCGCCCTGCACGCGCGGCACGACGTGGTCGAGCGTCAGTTCCTTGGTGCTGAAGTGCTTGCCGCAGTACTGGCACTGGCTGTGGTCGCGCGCATAGATGTTGCGGCGGTTCAGCTTCACCGGCTCGCGCGGCAGGCGCTCGTAGCCGAGCAGCCGGATGATCTTCGGCACCGCGATCACCAGGTTCGGGGTCGACACCCAGTCGTGGTCCTCGTGCTCGAACGCGCGCTGGAACTCCGCGGCCTCGGCCCAGGTGTTGAGCGAGTAGCTGACGTAGCTCCCGGATTCGACGCTGATGACCTCGGCGGACCCCTTGCACAGGAGGGTGAACGCCCGGCGCGCGTCCACGACACGGACCGCGCTGTACAGCTTGTTCAGAACGAGGACGCGAGCATCAAGCACGCTCGCAGCAGTCATCCATGGCCTCCTTGCGCGCCGGATCCTCCGGCGTGCGGGGAATAGTACCCCGTCCGGGCCGCCGGGCCACCCATTCGGCCCTCGTTCAGGCCCGCAGGTTCCCGAGCCAGGCCAGCGCGCGGTCGAGCGACGCCCCGGGGACCGCGATCGGCGTGGATTCCGGGACGTGCTTCGCGACCAGCTCCAGCACCCGGTCGCGCGGCAGCGCGCCGTCGCCGAGCGGGCAAGGGGTCAGCGCCTCGGGATCACCGGGATCCGCGCGTGCATCCCGCAGGACCAACAGGTCGATCCGAGGCCCGAACGACGACAGCAGCGACTGCATGTGGTCCTCGACGTCGGGGACCATCGAGGGCTCGAGGAGCGCCGCCGGATCGAGCGCGAGCCCGAACGGGCGCGCGCCCTCCGGCGATCGCCGCACGACGTTGGGGTCCTGCCCGGGGATCACGCGCTCGCACCACCAGGTGAGCGCGCTGCGCGCGTCGCTCAGGACGTGGCGCGCGTGCGGCACCAGGACGAGCCGCTTCCCGTGGCGAGCGAGCTGCGGCGCGAGCTCGTCGCACACCGCGTCCAGCGCCGCCGGCCCGCGCATCCAGTTGGCGGGCCCGCCCTCGAAGAGCGATTCCCCGAGCGTGCCGCTCCAGGCGAGCACCCATTCGCCGGGCAGTTCCGCGTCGACCGCCCACGTCCCGTCGAGCGGATTGCCGCCGACGAACGCGCCGAGCGGCGCTCCCGGCGAGCCGAGCGGCGCCGCGACCAGCTCGCACGCGTGCGGCGCTGGCGCGCCCGCGAGCGCGGCGAGCGTTCGGGAATCGTGAAGCGCGACGATCGGGTGCGGCATCGCGCCGATGGTAGGGCGCGGCGCCGATACGATCCCGCGCATGACAAGGAACGTCGCTTCCGCTTCGATCCCGGCCGCCGCCGTCGTCGTCGCCCCGGGTCGCGCGGGCGCCGCGCTCGCCGTAGCGCTCCTCGTCGCGGCGAGCTGCGCGCTTCCCGCCTGCTCGCACTTCCGCCCGATCCGCGAGACCGAGCCGCCCGCGAAGCCGTTCTTCAACGGCACCGACCTCGACGGCTGGGTGCGCGTCAACTGCTGGGACGACACCTTCCAGGTGCGCGACGGCATGCTCTACTGCACGGGCCAGCCGACGGGATTCCTGCGCTCCGAGCGCATGTACGAGGACTTCGAGCTCGAGTTCGACTGGAAGCACGAGTCGCCGAACGGCAACGCGGGCCTCTTCGTCTGGAGCGACCCGGTCCCGAGCCCGGCGCAGGTGATGTTCCCGCGGTCGATCGAGGTGCAGATCATGCACACCGACGACGTGAAGGACAAGGAGGGGCGCCTCCTCTACACGGGGCAGGGCGACGTGTTCAGCATCTGGGGCGCGACGATGACCCCGCTCGCGCCGCATCCGGCCGGCTGGGAGCGCACGCTGCCGAGCGCGCGGGTCACCAAGCCGGCGGGCGAGTGGAACCACTACAAGGTCACGGGCCGCGGCGGCGACCTCACGGTCGAGATCAACGGGACGCAGGTCTCGGGCTGCAAGGGAGCGAGCCCGCGCAAGGGCTACATCTGCCTCGAGAGCGAGGGCTCGCCGATCTGGTTCCGCAACATGGTCTGCCGGTCGATCCCGCCCGCGGCGCCCGCCGGCCCGCGCGAGGCGGCGATGGACGGCAACGGGATGAAGCCCCTCTTCGACGGCCGAACGCTCGCGGGCTGGAAGGAGGTCGAGGGCAAGGAAGGCCACTGGAGGTTCGAGGACCGCGTCCTCAGGTACGACGGCAAGGGCGACACGCTGTGGTCGACCGAGGAGTTCGACTCGTTCGAGCTGGTCGTCGACTGGCGCTGGACCAAGGACCACCAGGGCAAGACGATGCGCCCGCTCTTCGACGGCGAGGGGAACGAGCAGAAGAACCCCGACGGATCGGTGAAGATGGTCGAGATCGAGGAGCGTGACAGCGGCATCTACCTCCGCGGCAGCTCGAAGGCGCAGGTCAACATCTGGAGCTGGCCGGTCGGGAGCGGCGAGGTGTGGGGGTACCGGACGGACACCCAGATGGCGGCGAGCGTCCGCAAGGCATGCACGCCGCGGCTGCCCGCCGATCGCCCGGTCGGCGAGTGGAACCGGTTCGTGATCCGGATGATCGGCGACCGCCTCAACGTGTGGCTGAACGGGCAGCACGTGATCCTCGACGCGACGCTGCCGCTGGTGCCCGCGCGCGGCCCGATCGCGCTGCAGAGCCACGGATGCCCGATCGAGTTCCAGAACGCGTTCGTGCGGCGGATCGAGTGGCGCGGGGAGCAGTGACCCGGGAAAATGGGAAAAGGAAGCCGGGGTTCATTTTCCCATTTTCGCGCGGCGGCTACGCCTGGTACTCGCACCGGCTCGTGCACGTCTCGTGCACGACGACCTGCGCCAGCTCCGGCAGCTGCGGCTTCAGCCGGTCCCAGATCCACTTGGCGATCATCTCGCTGGTGGGGTTCTCGAGGCCCGGGATCTCGTTCAGGCAGTAGTGGTCGAGCTGCTTCTCGATCGGCCCGGTGAGCGCCTTGATGTCGCCGTAGTCCATCAGGTAGCCGCGCTGCGGGTCGAGCGCGCCCGCCACCACCACGTCCACGCGGAAGCTGTGGCCGTGCATGCGGCGGCACTTGTGGCCCTCGGGGAAGCAGGGCAGCCAGTGCGCGGCCTCGAAGGTGAAGCTCTTGATCAGGCGGACGTGCATGGCTGGTTCGCGGGGCGCGAGTGTAGGGGCGGCGCAGCGGTCCGGTCGGATTGCGAAAGGCCCGCGGCGCGGGGCCGCGGGCCTGAAAATGGTCCCGGAGGAGCGGGACGAATTTACTCCGCGGCGGTGCCTTCGGTGTGCTTCAGGCCGCGGCGCTGGTCGCGCAGGCGGCGGGCCTTGCCGAAGCGGTCGCGCAGGTAGTAGAGCTTCGCGCGGCGGGCATCGCTGCGGCGC
>JBILFU010000222.1:0-3817 GCA_044351405.1 Phycisphaerales bacterium | reverse complement strand
GGGCCGCCGAAGCACGCGCTGAAGTTCGGGGTCGGCTCCTTCACGCCGGCCTCGGTGCCGGCGAGCTTCGAGGTGTAGCCGTTGACGAAGTAGTACTGCGCCTGCTCGGGCGTGAGCTTCGCGACCGGCGGCAGTACGCCGAAGGCGTCGGCCGAGAGGAAGATCACGTTCTTCGGGTGCGCGCCCACGGAGGGCAGCACCGCGTCGGGGACGAAGTCGAGCGGGTACGTGACGCGGGTGTTCTCGGTGCGCGCCGCGCTGTCGTAGTTCGGCACGCGGGTCTCCGGGTCGACCACGACGTTCTCGATCACGCTGCCGAAGCGGATCGCGTTCCAGATCTGCGGCTCGCCCTCCTGGCTCAGGTTGATGCACTTGGCGTAGCAGCCGCCCTCGAAGTTGAAGACGCCGCGGTCCGACCAGCCGTGCTCGTCGTCGCCGATCAGGCGGCGCTTCGGGTCGGCGCTGAGGGTCGTCTTGCCGGTGCCGGAGAGGCCGAAGAAGACCGCCACGTTCGACGGGTCGTCCTTCGCCACGTTCGCCGAGCAGTGCATCGGGAAGACGCCCGCCTCGGGGAGGTCGTAGTTCATCGCGTAAAAGATCGACTTCTTGATCTCGCCCGCGTAGCGCGTGCCGACGATCAGCACGAGCTTGCGCTCGAGGCTCTGCACGATGCAGAGCTTCTGGCGCACGCCGTACTTCGCCGGGTCCTCGAGCTCGAGGCGCGACGCGTCGATGATCGTCCAGTCGTTCGACCAGTTCGGGAGCTCGTTCGGCTCGGCGTTGATGAAGAGCGTCTTGGCGAACAGGCTGTGCCAGGCCTCCTCGGTGAAGACCGAGACCTTGAGGCGGTACTTCGGGTCGGCGCCGGCGTAGCCGTCGAAGCGGAAGACGTCCTTCTTGGCGCGCATGTACTCCATCACCTTGGCGTGGATGGCGTCGAAGTGCGCGGGCGAGACGGGCTGGTTGACCTTGCCCCAGGCGATGTTGCCGTGGATCTTCGCGGTGTCCTCGAGGAACTTGTCCTCGGGGCTGCGGCCGGTGCGGGCGCCGGTGTCGCAGTTGAGGGCGCCGTTGGCCGCCAGCATGCCCTCGCCGCGGGCGATCGCGAGCTCCACCAGCCGGGCGGCGGCGAGGTTCGCGTGGACGGTGGCGGCGCCGAAGTCGAGCTTCGTGCGGGCGGCGGCGGGGGCTGCGGTGGTCATGGCTGGGTGGGCTCCAAAAAGGCGGAGTGGAAGTCGCCAAGGATACCCGGCTGGGGCGTTTGCAAGGTGCGCCCGGCCGCGGCTACCATTCCCGACCCTCGACGCGGCGACCGTAGCTCAGTTGGCAGAGCATCGGGTTGTGGTCCTGAGGGTCGCGGGTTCGAGCCCCGTCGGTCGCCCTGATGCGCCCCGCCCCTGCCCCCGAGCACGGCGGGGCGCGTCGCTTTTCCGGCCGCTATGGTGCGCAGCATGCGCATCGCCGCCCTGCAGTTCGACATCGCCTGGCGCGACCGGGCCGCCAACTGGCGGTCCATGGAGCGACTGGCTGGGTCCGCAAACCTGCTGCCCGGGACGTTCGTGCTGACGCCGGAACTGGCCGACACGGGCTTCACGATGGACCCCCCGCCCGAGGATGGTCCGGAACCGCTCGCGGCAGGTTCGGCGCTCGCGAAATCCCGGGGCGTCTGGATGCAGGTGGGCCACGCCGAGCGCACCGCCGACGGCGCGATCCGCAACGCGGCGACGGTGATCGGGCCCGACGGCACCGTACGCGGCGCGTACCGGAAGATCCACCTCTTCTCGCCCGGCCGCGAGGACCGGCACTACCGCCCCGGAGACGAGATCGCGCTCGTGGACGTGCCCGCCGAGGACGGCACGTGGCGCGTCGCGCCGGCCATCTGCTACGACCTGCGCTTTCCCGAACTCTTTCGCCTCGCGGCACTTGCGGGAGCGGAGGTCTTCATGGTCGGCGCCTGCTGGCCGGCGCCGCGGGCCCCGCACCGCCGGGCGCTTGCCGTCGCGCGCGCCATCGAGAACCAGGCGTTCGTCGTCGCGTGCAACCGTATCGGACGCGACCCGAACGCCGACCACGCCGGCGACTCGTTCGTGGTCGCGCCGAGCGGCGAGGTGATCGCGGAGGCCGGCGACCGCGAGTGCGTCCTCTCGGCGACGCTCGACCGACGTCTCCTCGTCGAATGGCGCGACCGGTTCCCGGCCCTGCGCGACCTCCGGCGGTCGATGCTCGGCAACGTCCGCATCGCCTGAAAAGTCGGCTGATTCCGCTCCGCGCGATTGACGCGTTCCCGCGCAGCCCTACACTCCGCGCCGCGCACCCAGGATGGTGCGCACCGAGCGCGTGGATCGCGCAGAGCCAAGGGATCGCAGGAGGCGAACACCGATGGTCACCGACGAAGCTCAAGGAACACTGTGGGAGACGCTCGCGCCGGCATGTGCCGTCGCGGAGCGCGGTGACGCGCAGCTCCCCGAGACGGTGCGCGCCGCGCTGCGAGAGGCGTACTTCGCGGAAGCGGGCGAGCTGGCCATGCGCTACGGCATCGGGGCGTGCGACGTGATCGAGCACCTCGAGCGCGCCGGCCTCTCCCGCGCCCCTCGCCCCGAGCGCGCGGTCACCAACATCCGCTGCGCGGTGCATGCCACGGCGCTCGCCATGGGCATCGCCCAGGCCTGGGCGGACCTCCTCACCGCGCTCGGTCCGGGCTTCGACCGCGCCTGCATCGGGCGCCTCGACCGGCAGCGCGGCATCGCGTTCGCGCGCCGCTTCTGGATCGACCTGCGCGAGACCACGCTCGGCACGGGCACCCGACCGTCGGCACGGCGCCGCACCGGCGGCAGGGCTCCCGACCTGCGCAACTTCACCGCCACCCGCGCCCTGCGCTACTGGCTGGCCGAGCGCCTCCTCGGGAGCCTGGAGGCGGAGCTCGGGCGCGCAGCCAGCGCCGCCGAGCGCCTTGACACCGTGCAGGAAGTGCGTACCCTTCGGATCCCTGCCCCGATGGCGGCGGGCGCGGAAACGCGCCGCTGACGGACGGGCGACAATCCGACCACCAGTCCGCGGCGGGCCATCCGCCGCCGGCGAGGCAACTTAGCTCAGTTGGTAGAGCAGCGCATTGAAAATGCGCGGGTCCGCGGTTCAAGTCCGCGAGTTGCCACTGCGCGCCCCGGTGCTCCTGCGCCGGGGCGCGCGCCCTTTTGGCTAGCCTCCGGCGCAGTGGGATCGCCCATCGACGTCCAGCGCCTTCGCGAGGAGATCCTCCGCTGGATGTCACCGCCGGAAGGCGACCGCGGCGGACGCGTCGCGGGGCGGCAGCTGCGCCGGCTGGTGGAGGCGCTCGACCGGCCCGTGGGGCGCGACGACCTCTTCCTGAGCTCGGTGGCGGAGGCGGTGCTGGCGCGCGCCCTCCTGGAGGGCGGGTGCCGGATCGACCTCGAGCGCCCGACGGCCGGCGGCCGGCACGCGGACTTCCACGTCCGCCGGGGCGGCGCGGAGTTCTGGGTGCACGTCAAGCGGGTGGGCGCGGCCGCGACCGGCGCGGGCGCGACGGCGGCGGCCGGACCGCTCCCGGAGGAACTCGCGGAACTCGGCGCCATCCGCCGCCCCGTGGCCGTCGCGGTCCGGTGGCACCCGCAGGCGGGCTCCGCGGACCGCGCGGAGCTCCGCGATGCCCTCGCCCCGTTCATCGAGCAGGCCAGCGTCGGCGACGAGATCCTGGTGCGCTCGGAGGACGGTCGGTGGCTGGGCAGCGCGCGGATCGCGTCGCCGGCGCCCAGCGGGCACGTGTCCCTGCGCACCGGGGAGGACGCCGGCTGGGAGGCCG
>JBILFU010000027.1:0-13432 GCA_044351405.1 Phycisphaerales bacterium | reverse complement strand
CGGGAGGTGTCCCGCGGAAAATGGGAAAACCTTTCCGGGGTGATTTTCCGCTACCCCCGCAGCAGCACCACGTTCAGCGTCAGCACCACGCCGTTGTTGATCGCGTGCGCCACGATCGGCGCATTGATCGTCCCCCGCCACTCGCGCATGATGCAGAACGCGAGCGCGAGCGACCCGAGCACCGGCACGAACACCAGCCCCTGCGGATGGATGGCCGCGAACAGCACGCTGCTCGCGAGCGCAGCCGCGACGGGCGCGCCCAGCGCCCCCCACCGCCCGAGCCCGACGCGCAGGTTCCGGTACAGCGCGCCGCGGAAGAAGATCTCCTCGAACACCGGCGCGCACGCGCACGCCAGCGCGTAGGTCAGCAGCAGCCCCAGCCCTCCGGAGTCCTGCACCAGCTGCTGGATGGGATGCGACGGCCGCATCGTGCCGTCGCCGAGCAGCTTGGAGAGCAGCACCGCCGCGACCATCCCGCACGCGAGGAGGACGATCCCCATCGACCAGGTCGCCACGCCCCAGACCAGGTCCATCGCACCGAAGCGCGCAAGCCCGAGCCCCTCGCGGAGCGCGCGCCAGCCGAGCCCGCGCCTGGCTCCCCACCAGAGGCCCAGCGCGCCGGCCGCGAAGGCTCCCGCCACCGACATCGCGAGGTCCATGTCGACCGACGGTGCGCCGCCGCCCCGCGCCTGCCAGAGGCCCACTGCCCAGTCGCACGCGCGCCCCCATCCCACGTAGGTCACAAGCCACACGGCGAACATCTCGGCGTACACGTGGTTGCGCTCGCCCGGCTGCCGCTGGACGCCCGCCGTCCGGCCCATCGCCGCGAGCACGACGAACACGACGAGCAGCGCAAGGCCCGCGAGACCGAGCAGGAGCGCACCCAGCCCGACGAGCACCAGGACGCCGAGCACCCCCGCCCCGAGCCCCTCGAGCCGCGCCAGTTCGTCCGTCCGCCCGAGCGCCTGCGCCACGAGCGTCCTGCCGGTCGGGCCGAGCGCCTCCTCCACGGCGGCGCAGCGGTCCTCCTCGATCGCGCGCTGGCCCGGCGCACCTGCCGCGTCCACCAGGTCGACGGTCGCGTCGAGGACGGATCGGAACTTCGCGTCCGCCTCCACCTCGCCGCGGTCGATTCGCCCACGGAGCCCCGCAAGCATCTCGAGCGCCGGCTCGCGCGCGCCGATCCGGGTGAGCAGCGCCGCCGTCCCGAGTTCCGAGCCCGGATCGTCCTCGAACGCCAGTTGCTCGATCTGTCCCTGCATCACCGATAACTGCGGACCCAACTGGGCGCGGAACGGTTCGGACATCAGGCCGTTGACGATCGGGGTCATGATGGCCTGCTGCGCGGAGGCCTCGGCGCGCGCAACCTGCTTCTCGGAACCACCGGGCCCGGAGCGCAGCACTCCCGCGATGATCCAGCCGCTCACCGCGAGGATCACGGCCCAGGCGAGGATCGAAGACAGTCGATGGCGGGGGTCGGTGCGCATGGTTTCGGGGAGGCTACCGATGGCCTTGACATCCTGCGCAAAACCCCTATCTTTGGCGATTCTCCGCCCGGTCCGGGCGGCGTTTCCAAGGACCAGCAATGCCTCGCCAGACCACCCACCTCAAGGCCGCCGACTGCAAGCCCAGCTGGCACGTCGTCAATGCCGAGGGAATGATCCTCGGTCGCCTCGCGACCGAAGTCGCCACCGTCCTCATGGGCAAGCACCGCCCGAACTACACCCCGAACGTCGCGGGCGGCGACTGCGTCATCGTCACCAACGCCGACAAGATCAAGGTCACCGGCAACAAGCTCGCCGCCAAGACGATCCGCCGCTGGAGCGGCTACCCGGGCGGCCTCAAGGTGCGCTCCTACGAGTCGCTCATGGCCGCCAAGCCGGAGCTCGTCGTCGAGGAAGCCATCTGCCGCATGCTCCCCCGCGGGCGCCTCGGCCGCCGCATCCGCCGCAACCTCCGCGTGATGACCGGCACGCAGCACGGCCACGCCGCGCAGCAGCCCTCCACGCTCGACTTCCCGAACGCACGCCGCTGAACGCGGCCCTGAGGAACACGCATGACCACCGCCACCACCACCGCGACCGCCACCAAGGGCCCCGATTCGAAGGGCTGGTTCTGGGGCACGGGCCGCCGCAAGACCGCCATCGCGCGCGTCCGCGTCCGCCCGGGCAACGGCGACATCAAGATGAACGAGAAGCCCCTCGACGACTACCTGTCCGAGGACCGCGACCGCAAGGCGGTCAACGAGGTCCTCGAGAAGACCGGCGTCAAGGGCAAGGTCGACGTCAACGCCGGCCTCGTCGGCGGCGGCTTCACCGGCCAGACCGGTGCCATGGTGATGGGCCTCGCCCGTGCGCTCATGGCGTACGACGCGACCCTCGAGCCGATCCTGCGCGAGCACGGGTTCCTGACCCGCGACGCCCGCAAGGTCGAGCGCAAGAAGTACGGCCAGGCCGGCGCCCGTCGCCGCTACCAGTTCTCGAAGCGCTGACGCGCGTCGAGCGGCTGCCGAAGCTACTCCCGGAGACCCGCGCAGCGCGCGGGTCTCCGCGTTTTTGGCGGATCAGAAAACAACCCTGGAAAGGATGTACGAATTTCGCGGGGGCCGCCGCGCGCCGCCGCCCCAACGGATCCGCTCACCAGTCGAAGTCTGCCGGCACCCGCGCGGTCGGCACGAGCCCGAGCGCGTGGCACTCCGCGAGGAACCGCGCCAGCCCCTCGCGCGCCCGCGCGTCGAGATCGAAGCGCAGCAGCCCGCCGAGGTACTCGCGCGCCAGCTCCGCGGGCCAGCCGTGCGGCGCGGCCTCGCGCGCGACGATCGCATCCACGCGCTCCCGGTTGTGGCGCCGCTGGTGGTCGAGCACCCGCGCCGCCGTGCGGACGCGCGCCCGCGCCGAATCGTCCGCGTCCGTCCGCGCGAGCCATGCCGCGAAGACGAACGGCAGGCCCGTCCACTCGTTCCACGCCGCGCCGAGGTCGAGCTCGTGCGGCCACGTACCGGCCGCCGGCGCATCGGCGATCACCTTGTCGCCGATCATGAGCATCGCGTCGGTCCCCGGATCCCGCGACCCGCTCGCGCGGTCGAAGTCCGCGAACGCGGGCGACGCGCCGAACCGCCGGCGCAGGATCACCTCCGCGAGCGCGCGCGAGGTGTGGCTGTCCGTGTCCGCGGCCACCGTGCGGACCTGCGCCCACGGCACCTTCGAGTAGAGCCGGACGGTGAGCGTCCGGCCGTCGCAGCCGATCATGCCCACGGGGACGATCGCAGCCGGCACCTCGCCGCGCACCGCGTCGACCACGGAGCAGAGCGCGAGGTCCACGTCGCCGGACGCCAGACGCCCGATCAGCCGCGACGGCACGTCCGGTACCAGCGTCATGCCCTCGAGCCGGCCGAGGCCGTCGATCATCGGGAGCGTGTTGATGTAACGGACGACGCCGACGCGCGTCGCGGCTGCGGTGACCATCCCGCAAGGGTAGGCGCAGGACCAGCCCGCCCGGCAACGCCCGGCGCGGATTTACGGAGCGTCCGGCGCAGCGCGCACCGCAGCGCGCACCGACGGACGCTCGACGCGGCCCACCGGCTGCGCCGCCTCGACCGCCACGCGCGGGATGCGCGGGTTCAGCCGGCACAGCAGTTCGTACGGCCGCAGCCCCACGCGCTCGGCCACCGCCGGCAGGTAGTTCCGCGCGCGCCGGTCGGTCCCGTAGAGCTCGACCTCCGCGCCGAGCCCGCCGTTCGGCAGCCCCGCGAGCATCTGCTCGAGCCCGGTGAGGTCGACGCACACCTGGTCCATGTTCACCGCGCCGAGCACCGGCGCCTCGGCCGCCCAGTCGCCGACGCGCACCACCACCCAGCGCGCGGGATCCGCCTGGTCGCGTGCGGTCGCCGGAGCCTGCGCGCTAAGCGTGGGGTACCCGTCCGCGTAGCCGACCGGCACCAGCCCGATCGTCGAATCGCGCCTGGCCGTCCACGCCCAGCCGTAGCCGACGCCCGCACCGCGCGCCACCCGGCGCACGTGGATCACGGAGCTCGTCCAGCGGATCGCCGGCCGGAAGTCGTCGCATCGCAGGAACCGCTCCGCGCCCGCGTCCTCCGGCCCGTCGCCGCAGAGACCGGTCCACGCGAGGCCGACCCGCACCATGCCCGCGTGCAGCGACGGCCCGCGCAGCGCGGCGAACGTGCTCGCGCAGTGCAGCACGCACTCCGGCGGGATGAGCGCGCGGTGCGCGTCCACGAAGAGGTCGAACGTCCGCATCTGCGCGGCGCAGCGCTCGGCGCTGGTCTTCGCGTGCGAGAAGTGCGTCATGACGCCGGCGAGCGCGAGCTTCGGGCTCGCGGCGATCGCCTGCAGGATCCGCGCGGCCTCGTCCGGCACGCACCCGCCGCGCGCGAGCCCGGTGTCCAGCTCCAGGTGCACCGGCAGCCGCACGCCGTGCTCGTGCGCCAGCACGATCAGCTCGGCCACGTGGTGGATGTCGTGCACGACCAGGTGCAGCCTGCCGGCGAGGAGCATCGAGTGCAGCGCGCCGCCCGGATCGAGCCTCGTCACCGGCTGCAGCACGAGCACCGGCACCGGCACGCCCTCGAGCGCCTCGGCCTGCGCGGGGCTGTAGACCGTCAGCATCGACGCGCCGGCCTGCACCAGCCGCCGCGCCACGCGCGACGCGCCCAGCCCGTACGCGTCCGCCTTGACGACCACGTTGATCGCCACCCCCGGCCCCACGGCATCCCGGACCACTCCCATGTTGTGGTCCAAGGCGTCGAAATCGATGGAGATGAGGCTGTTGTCGGTCATGCGGGCGGCATCCATGCCTTCCGCCTGTTACGATCGGCTTCCCCGGGAACCTACCATAAATCCCTTCCGGACAGACGCGTCCGTCCGACGCACGCCGGAAGCCCAAGCCACGGAAGCCCCAAGAAGCATGGTCAGCAGCGAGACGTTCGACACCACCAAGACCTTCGCCGACCTCGGCCTGCCCGAGTCGGTGCTCAAGGGGATCGCGGCCGCGGGCTTCGTGCACCCGACGAAGATCCAGGCCGCCCTCATCCCGGTCGCCATGACCGGCAAGGACGTGCTCGGCCAGGCCAAGACCGGCACCGGGAAGACCGCCGCGTTCAGCCTCCCGACGCTGGGACTGCTGAAGCCCGACGACCACTTCGCGGCCCTGATCCTGGTGCCCACCCGGGAGCTCGCCATCCAGGTCTGCCGCGAGGTCAAGGAGCTCGGCGGCCACACCGGCCTCGAGGCCATCCCCGTCTACGGCGGCAAGCCGATCCACACCCAGGCCAAGGCCCTGCAGAAGAACCCGGCGATCATCGTCGGCACCCCGGGCCGCGTGATGGACATGCACGGCCGCGGCATGCTCCCCTACGACCGCGTCAAGCTGGCGATCCTCGACGAGGTCGACCGCATGCTCGACATCGGCTTCCGGGACGACATCCGCCGCATCCTCGGCGCGATGAAGCAGCACCCGCAGACGATCTTCGTCAGCGCGACCATCAGCCCGGACATCGAGAAGCTCGCGCGCAGCTACATGCGCAACCCGGAGAAGATCGTCACCACGGAGAAGAGCCTCACCGTGGCCGCGGTCGACCAGAGCTGGCTGAGCGTCGAGCCCTGGGACAAGCGGCGCCTGCTGCAGCACCTCCTGCAGCACGAGGAGGCCGCGCTCACGGTGGTCTTCTGCCGCATGAAGAAGACCGTGGACCAGGTGGCCGACTACCTCTCGAAGCACGGCATCGACGCGCACGCCATGCACGGCGACATGTTCCAGGGCAAGCGCGACAAGGTGATGGACAAGCTCCGCGGCGGCTCGCTCAAGGTGCTCGTCGCGAGCGACCTCGCCTCGCGCGGCCTCGACGTCGACGACATCAGCCACGTCATCAACTACGACGTGCCCGAGGACCCCGAGGTCTACATCCACCGCATCGGCCGCACCGCGCGCGCCGGCCGCGGCGGCGTCGCGTGGACCTTCGTGCAGCCCGACCAGGGCGACCTGCTCTCGAACATCGAGATGCTCGCCAACATCGAGATCCCGCAGAAGAGCTACCCGGACTTCACTCCCGGCCCGGTCCCCGCGGACGTCGCGAGCTACCGCGAGGCCGAGCGCATGCGCCGCGCCGAGCAGGCGGCGGCGAAGAACCGCCTCGCGGCGACCACCGCGCTCCCGGCGGCGAAGGCCGTGGACCCGAACGCGTTCCCGGGCGGCATCGTCCCGACGGCGCTCCCGCAGCGGCGACTCGGCGGCGTGGTCCGCACGCGCCGCGGCTGACGCACCGCGGCCGGCGCCGATCCGCACGAAGCCGCACGCAATCGCATGGAGCCGCACCGAGCGCCGCCATGAACCCGACCGGCACGCCCTCCGCCCCCGCCCCGCCCGCGCTGAGCGTCGCGCCCGAGGTGCGCGCCGCGCTCGACGCCGGCCGCCCGGTGGTCGCGCTCGAGACCGCGGTCCTCACCCACGGGCTGCCGCGCACTCCCATGGCGCGGCCGTGCGAGCTCGCCGCGTGGGATCCCGCGCTTCCCGCGAACCTCGCCCTCAGCCTGCTCCTCGACGCCACGGTGCGCGCGGCCGGCGCCGTCCCCGCCACCGTGGGCATGCTCGACGGCACGCTCCACGTCGGCCTCGAACGCGCGCAGCTCGAGCGCCTGGGTCGCGACGAACGGGCCCGCAAGCTCTCGACCCGCGATCTCGGACCCGCGGCCGCGCAGCGCGCAAGCGGCGGCACGACCGTCGCCGCCACGCTCGCCGCCTGCGCCGCGGCCGGGATCCGCGTCTTCGCCACCGGCGGGATCGGCGGCGTCCACCGCCACTGGACCGAGCGCCCCGACGTCAGCGCAGACCTCGCCGCGCTCGCGCGTACGCCGGTCGCGGTCGTCAGCGCGGGCGCGAAGAGCATCCTCGACCTCCCCGCGACCGTCGAGGCGCTCGATGCCCTCGGCGTGCCGGTGGTCGGCCTGGGTACGCGCGCGTTCCCGCGCTTCTTCTCGCGCGGCGACGACTCGCTCGGCGTCTCGTGCACCGCGGCGGACGCGCGCGAGGCGGCCGCGATCTGCGCGGCGCACTGGCGGTTCGCCCCCTCGGGCGGCGTGCTCGTGGCGAATCCGCCCCCGGAGCGCTGGGCGATCCCGAACGACGAGGTCGAGTCCGTGATCGCCGCCGCGATGCTCGAGGCGGTGCGCGCCGGCATCCACGGCCCCGCCGTGACGCCCTTCCTCCTCGACCGCGTGCAGCGCGCGACGGGCGGGCGGACGGTCGCCGCCAACGTCGCGGTCCTCGAGGGAAATGCGCGCGCCGGCGCCGAAATCGCCCGCGCCCTCGCCGGAAACGGCTGATTTCGCTCCCAATCCGGGAAAGTTCTGGCCAGGCGCCTCGCGCGCGGTTACACTTTCCTCGGTCGCGCCCCACGCGACTCCCCCAGCGAAGCCGGAACGGTGGAACCGCCCACGGGCGGGGTGCGCATGCGCCCCGGTCAGGCTTCAGGAACAGTCAGCATGGCAGTCGTGAGCGGGATCCTCGAAGCCCCCAAGGGCTCCCCCGAGGGCCGGATCAGGCAATTCAACGACGGACTCGTGGAGCGCGAGGACGACCCGGTCGTCTACCCCGAGTTCATGCAGCAGAACGGGGTCTCCCCCGGCACGGCGGTCACCGTCGAGGTCGAGGAGCGCCAGTCGCGCCGCAGCAGGAACGTCCGCATGGTGGCCGCGCGCCTGGTGGCGGTCGAGGGCATGGCGCCGGAGGAGTTCCGCCGCCGCAAGCCGTTCGCCGAGCTCACCGCGCTCGACCCGCAGCCGCGCATCTCGCTCGAGCACCGCGGGTGCCCGCCCGCATGCCGGCTCATCGACATGTTCTGCCCGATCGGGTTCGGCACGCGCGGCCTGATCGTCGCGCCGCCGAAGGCCGGCAAGACCATCCTGCTGCAGAACATCGCCTTCGGGATCAAGCACAACCACCCCGAGATCGAGCTGATCGCGCTGCTGATCGACGAGCGACCGGAGGAGGTCACCGACTTCAAGCGCAACGTGCCCGCGCACGTGCTGGCGTCGAGCAACGACCAGGACCTCGACCGCCACCTCTCGCTCGGGCAGCTCGCGATCGAGCGCGCCAAGCGGATGGTGGAGGCGGGCAAGGACGTCGTGGTGCTCCTCGACAGCCTGACCCGGCTCGGCCGGGCGTTCAACAACTCGCGCCGCTACGGCAGCTCCGGCCGCACCATGTCCGGCGGCATCGACAGCCGCGCCCTCGAGGTGCCGAAGCAGCTCTTCGGGGCCGCGCGCAAGTGCGAGGAGGGCGGCAGCCTGACGATCATCGCCACCTGCCTCGTCGACACGGGAAGCCGCGCGGACCAGGTGATCTTCGAGGAGTTCAAGGGCACCGGCAACATGGAGCTCATCCTCGACCGCTCGATCGCCGAGCGCCGCGTGTTCCCGGCGATCAACCTCGCCGCGAGCGGCACGCGGAAGGAGAACCTGCTCATGCCCGAGCGCGAGCTCAAGACCGTCACCGCGCTGCGGCGTCGGCTCATGAACGTGCCGCCGCACGTGCAGGTCGAGCAGCTCCTCGGTGCGCTGCAGCGCTACCCGACCAACGAGGACATGCTGAAGGGCTGACGGCCCGGCCCGAGCGGCGCGCGGCGCGACGGCCGCGGACGGGGGCAGCCCCCGGGCGGGGACGGTAGCCTTCCGCGAAATGGCCTCTGGACCCGGATATCCGAACTCCGTGCGCGCGGGCGCCTTCCTGGCGACCGGCGTCGCGCTCGCGCTCGTCGTCGTGCTGATCCTCTCCAGGGCGGACCTGTTCGCGTCCAAGTCGCGCTACGTGGTGCGCTTCGACATGAACGACGGGGTCGCGGGGCTCGAGGTCGGCGCGGAGGTGCGGGTGAGCGGCCTGAAGGTCGGCCGCGTGACGCGGATCGACCAGGACTTCGCGAACGGCCACATCGACGTCGCGATCGACATCCGCAGCGACATCAGGCTCCGCAGCGACGCGGTGGTGATGCGCTCGCAGCCGCTGCTGGGCAACTACTCCTGGCTCAACTTCCCGAGCCTCGGCTCGGAGCGGGGCCAGCCGCTCGAGGAGGGCGGGACCATCACCGCGCGGGCGAGCGGCGGGCTGCTCGCGACGATCGTCGGCCCGCAGAACGCCGAGCACGCCAACGACATGTTCCGCCAGCTGGTCGCCTTCACCGGGAGCCTGCAGTCGTTCGCCGACGAGGACTACCCGAAGGTCAGCGCGGCCATCCAGGACGCGCAGGCGGTGATGTCCGAGGCGCGCGCCGACTACGGCAAGTGGCGCGTCAACGTCTCCTCGGGCCTGGAGAGCGCCGCATCCTCCATGAAGAAGCTGGACGCCACCATGGACGACGCGCAGGTCGCCGTGCGCGACGCCCGCGAGGTGGTCCGCCACTTCCGCGAGGTCAACATGCAGCAGGTCGACAAGGTGCTCGCGGACGCCGAGCGCGGCGCGAACCGCTTCGCCGACGCCATGGACTCGCTGGACGCGGAGCTCGTCGCCCGGTTCCCCGACCTGCGCGACATCCTGGCCAACTTCCGCCAGACCGCGGTGCAGGCGAAGCTGGCGACCATGGAGATCCGCCGCAGCCCGTGGAAGCTCTTCTACTCCCCGAGCGGCGAGGCCCTCGCCCGGGAGAACCTCTACGAGAGCGCGCGGGCGTTCGCGATCGCGAGCGCCGACATGCGCGTCGCGGGCGAGACGCTGTCGGGCGTCCTGCGCGACATGCCCGAGCGGTTCGCGTCCGACCCGAAGTTCCGCGACGCGCTGAAGGCGCAGGTCACCGACTCGATGACGCGCTACGAGGCCGCGCAGCGGACGCTCTTCGACGTGCTGCGCGCCGACTTCCCGGGCGAGGCGCCGCCGGAAGCCCCGGCAGCCGGCGACCGGCAGGTCGACCTGCCCGCCGCGGCGCCCCGCGGCACGCCGGGCGCGCCGCCCGCCAACTGACGCACCCGCCGACGCCGTGCAGTCCCCCCGCAACAACGTCCGCGCCGGCATGGTGACCGTCGCGGTGGTCGCCGCAGCCACGCTCCTCCTCTGGGGCTGGATGAGCCTGGATGCCCGCCGCATGGCGGAGTACCGCGTGCGCTTCACCGCGGCCCAGGGCGTGTACGGGCTGGAGTCCGGGTCCCCGGTGACGGTGGGCGGACTGGCGCGCGGGCAGGTGGTGGAGGTCCACCCGGACCTCGAGGGGAGCGCGCTCCGCGGGTACGTGGTCCGCATCCGGATCGACCGCGACGTTCCCGTGACGACCCGCACCAGGGTGGAGGCGCGGGCCGAGGACGTGAGCGGCGCAGCGGTGCTCGCCATGGAGAACGTCGGGCGACCCGCGCCGATGACGCAGGCCAAGGCCGGCCCGTCGATGGCGGGCCTGCTGCCCGAGGGCTCCGAGATCGTGGCGTCGACGCCCGACGGGTTCCGGACCTGGGGCGGCACGGCGTCGGGGCCCAGCCTGCGGAAGCTGTACGACGCATGGTTCGTCGCGGCCACGGACGGGAAGACGCTTCCCGGCAGGCTCCGGGCGAGCTACGGCGACCTCTCGAAGAGCTTCCCCGAGGCGCGGAAGGAGTTCGGCCGCCTGCGCGAGGACGTCGAGCGCGATCTCGACGCGTGGCGGGCGGGGTTTGCGGAGGTGCGCGACGAGGCCTCCTCGGCCATGGCTCGGATCGGGATCGGGGCGGAGGGCGACGGCGCGGAAGGCTCGCTGAAGCGGAACCTGGGCGAGCTCGGCCGCGAGGTGCGGGACATCCCGGCGGTGGAGTCGGCGCGGTGGGCGCGCACGTCCGACTCGTTCGACCAGGCGGTGGCCGCGGTCAAGAAGGTCGGCGCCAGGGCCGGCGAGCTGCGGGCGATGCTGGCGGAGGCCGGCACGCTCGGCGACGCCGGGGCGGACTTCTCCGTGGCGGCGCAGGAGCTCTCGGCGGGCAAGGCGGAGGCCCTGCGCGCGCCGTGGCGGCTCCTTGCGCGCCCGGACGAGGCCCAGCGCGCGAAGGATGCGCGGATCGAGCTGGCGCGCGCCTATGCGGAGGCCGCCGCCGAGCACCAGCGGGCCATGAAGGGCATCGAGGACGCGCTGCGGCGCGACGCCCCGCTCCTGGAGAAGGACCCCGCGCTGGCGGCGCTGCTGCGGTCGAGGCTCGAGGCCGCGAACGCCCTCTTCGAGGCGCGGCTCCCGGCGATGGAGGCGCTCCTCCTGGGACCGGAGCGCGCGGCGAGCCCCGCGACGGACCGCGCGCCGTGAACGGGTCGGAGGGCGGCGGCGGAGCGGGCCTGCGGCCGCAGCAGGTGGATGCCGATTCGCGGGATCCACGGCTCGATCCCTACCGCGGGGTGCGCGACGCCGACCTGCGCGGCCGGGACGGGCTGGCGTGCATCGAGACCGCGCGGGTGGTGCGGCGCTTCCTCGCCGCGTGGATCCGCGCGAGGGAGTCGGGCCGCGCGGCGGAATTCGGCTGCGAACCCGTGAGCGTCCTCTGCGACGGCCGGACGTTGCCGGAGCTCGCGCCCTTCCTCGGGTCGCTCCCGGACGTGGACCTCCTCGTCGCGCCGGATGCGGACGCCGTGACCGCCATCTCGGGCTACGGGCTGCACTCGGGCGCGCTGGCGATCGCGCGCAGGCTGCCGGAACCGGCGGCGGACTCGCTGGGGGCGGCCGGCGGCACCGTCGCGTGCTGCGAGGGCATCGTGCACACCGACAACCTGGGTGCGATCTTCCGCAACGCCGCGAGCCTCGGCGCGTCGGGCGTGCTGCTCTCCCCGGGCGCCAGCGACCCGCTGCTTCGCAAGACGATCCGCGTCTCGATGGGGCGGGTGTTCGACGTGCCGTGGGCGCGGGCGGTGCGGTGGCCGGACGACCTGCGGATGCTGCGCGAGCGGCACGGGTTCCGGATCGTGGCGGCCGAGGACGTGCCGGGCGCGGCGGACGTGGCCGGCGTCGCGCCCCGCGACCGCACCGTGATCGTCCTCGGCGCCGAGGGCGCGGGCGTGTCGCGCGAGGTGCTCGCGATGGCGGACGTCGTGACGCGCATCCCCATGTCGACGCAGGACGGCGCGCTGGCGGACGACCCGCCGAGCCTCAACGCGGCGGTGGCGAGCGCCGTGATGCTGGACCGGCTGTGCGGACGGTGAACGTCACGCCTCGCGCGCCGCGCGCGCCGTCAGGCCGGCGCCGCGGATCGCGGGGATGATCGCGGGCACGGCGTCCTCCGCCGGCTCCGCCTTCGTCTCGCGGCAGCGCTCGATCTGCGCGCCGAGGGCGGCGAGCACGCGCTCCATGTTCGAGTACCCGCGGTCGAGGTGGTACACGCGGCTGATCACCGTCTCTCCCTGCGCGGCAAGTCCCGCGAGCACCAGGCACGCGCTCGCGCGCAGGTCGCTCGCCATCACGGGCGCGCCGTGCAGCTGGCGCACGCCGCTGATCACCGCGGTCGAGCCCTGCCGGTAGACCTGGGCGCCCATGCGCGAGAGCTCGGCCACGTGCAGGAAGCGCTCGGTGTAGATCTTCTCGGTGACGATCGAGTTGCCCTCCGCGATCGAGAGCAGGGCCATGAACTGCGCCTGCAGGTCGGTCGGGAAGCCGGGGTGCGGCTGCGTGGTGATGATCGTCGGGCGCAGCACGCGGTCGCTGGTGACGCGCACGCTGCAGCGGAAGTCGTCGGCGCCCGGGTCGACCTTCTGCACGTGGACGCCCACCTCCTCGAGGTGGTTGATCGCCGCGAGCAGGCTGTCGTACGGGAAGTCGTCGAGGATCACGTCGCCGTTGGTCATCGCCGCGGCGATCGCGTAGGTGCCGGCCACGATGCGGTCGGGCATCACCCGGTGCTCGCAGCCGCCGAGCGCCTCCACGCCGTCGATCACGATGCGGGGCGATCCCGCGCCGCGGATCCGGGCGCCCATGCGGTTCAGCATGTTGGCGAGGTCGACGATCTCCGGCTCGCACGCCGCGCTCTCGATCACCGTGCGGCCCTCGGCGAGCGTCGCCGCGCTCATCACGTTCGCGGTGCCGAGCACGGTCGGGCCGTTGGCGCCGCCGAGGAACACGGTCGCGCCCCTCAGGCGGTCGCAGGTGGCGACGACGTTGCCGCCCTCGAGCTCGATCCTCGCGCCCAGCTTGGCCAGGCCCTTCAGGTGGAGGTCGATCGGACGCGTGCCGAACGCGCAGCCGCCGGGCATGCTCACCACCGCGCGCTTGCGCCGCGCGAGCATCGGCCCGAGCACGCAGATCGAGGCGCGCATCGTCTTCACGATGTCGTACGGCGCCTCGGAGCAGCTCTCGTCGGCGGTCTGCATGACGATCGTGTCGTCGCCGCCGAAGTGGACGTGGACGCCGAGCCGCTCCAGGAGCGACCCGAGGTTCCGGATGTCCGCCAGCGGGCCGACGTTCGTCAGGCGCACGCGGCCGGTGGTCAGGAGTGAC
>JBILFU010000221.1:0-3825 GCA_044351405.1 Phycisphaerales bacterium | reverse complement strand
TCCAGGCGACGCTGCCCTCGATGTCCTCGCGGACGAGCAGGCGGTCGAAGGGGAGGCTGTCGTTGAACTCGCGGAACAGGTCGTCGGCCTGGCCCTCGAGCCGTCCGGCCCAGATGGCGGTGGTCATCGTCGGTTCGCCTTCGTCAGAGGGCCTTGCCGGCGACGCCGCCGCCGGATGCGGCCCTCGAGTGGCAGCCGCAGCCCGCGCCGCAGCCGCCGGCCTTCGGTGCTTCGGTCGCGCCCGCCGCGCCCGCGGCGCCGCCGAGCCCGTGCACCGCCGCGAGCTGCGCCGCCTCGGCCGCCGTGGCCTTGGCGTCGTCGCTCAGGCCGAGGAGCGCGCGGATGCGCATCGGCAGGCTGAAGAGGCGGATGAAGCCCTCGCTGTGCTTGTGGTCGTAGACCTCGTCCTCGCCGAAGGTGGCGAAGCCGTGGTGGAACAGGCTGTTCGGAGAGCGGCGCCTCACGGCCTCGGCGCGGCCCTTGTAGCAGCGCACGACGACCTCGCCGTCCATCACCTGCGCGATCGACTCGAAGCTCGCCCACATCGCCTCGCGGAGCGGGCTGAACCAGGTGCCGTTGTAGATGATCTTCGCGAAGTCGAGGGCGAGGCGCTCGCGGAAGTGCAGGGTGTCGCGGTCGAGCACCAGCTGCTCGAGGCCGCGCACGGCCTCCATGAGGATCGTCCCGCCCGGCGTCTCGTAGACGCCTCGGCTCTTCATGCCGACCAGGCGGTTCTCGCAGATGTCGATGCGGCCGACGCCGTTGCGCGCGCCGATCGCGTTGAGCTCGGTGAGGAGCGCCACCGGGTCGAGTGCCTTGCCGTTGACCGAGGTGGGGTAGCCCTTGCTGAAGGAGATCGACACGTCCTCGGCCGCGTCCGGCGCGTCCTTCGGGCTCGCGGTGATCATCCACACGTCCTCGGGGGGCGCGTTCCAGGGGTCCTCGAGCTCGCCGCCCTCGTGGCTGATGTGCCAGATGTTGGCGTCGCGGCTGTAGATCTTCTCGGCGCTCGCCGTGGTGGGGATGTCCCGCTGCTTCAGGTAGGCGAGCATCGCCTCGCGGCTCTTGAGGTCCCAGATGCGCCACGGGCTGATCACCGCGAGCTGCGGCGCGAGCGCGGCGTACGTGCTCTCGAAGCGGACCTGGTCGTTCCCCTTGCCGGTGCAGCCGTGGCAGAGCGCGTCGCAGCCGGTCGCGAGCGCCACCTCGACCTGGGCGCGCGCGATGATCGGGCGCGCGATGGAGGTGCCCATCAGGTAGCGATTCTCGTAGACGCTGCCGGAGATCGCCATCGGGAACGCGAAGTCGCGGAGGAAGGTCTCCTTGAGGTCGACGACGATGCATTCGGAGGCGCCGCTCTTGGTGGCCTTCTCGCCGATGCCCTGCAGCTCGCGCTCGCCCTGGCCGACGTCCGCGACGCAGGCGATCACCTCGCAGCCGTAGGTCTCCCTGAGCCAGGGGATGATGCAGGAGGTGTCGAGGCCGCCGGAATAGGCGACGCAGACCTTCTTGGTGGTGCACTTGGTGGTCATCGTTCGGTGTCCTGTGGAAATGCGCGTGTTCGGCCGGAAGCGGGGAATTGTAGGTGAGTTCAGCGTGCCCGCGCGAACGTCGTCGCCGGCGCCGCCTTCGGGGCAAGGAGGTGGCAGAGCAGGGCGTTCTGCGCGTGCATGCGGTTCTCGGCCTGGTCGAAGACGACCGAGCTCGGCGAGTCGATCACCTCGTCGGTGACCTCCTCGCCGCGGTGCGCGGGCAGGCAGTGCATGAAGAGCGCCTTCGGGCCCGCGATCGCCATCAGCTCGCGGTCCACCTGGTAGGGCTCGAAGCTCGTCCTCTTCTCGGCGCTGTCGGACTGGCCCATGCTGATCCAGGTGTCCGTGTACACCGCGAACGCGCCGGCGATCGCGTGGACGTCGGAGGTGATCTCGATCCTCGCGCCGGTTCGCATGCTGCGCGCGACGCTCTGGGCGACGATCGCCGCGTCGGGCTCGAAGCCCTTGGGCGTCACGACCGTGATCCCGAACCCGAGGATCGACGCCGCCTCGATCAGCGAGTGGCAGACGTTGTTGCCGTCGCCGACCCACGCCAGCCGGGAGTGGTTGAGGTCGAACCCGCGCTCCCGCAGCGTCATCAGGTCGGCGAGCGCCTGGCACGGATGGTGCAGGTCGCAGAGCGCGTTGACGACCGGCACGCGCGTGTGTGCGGCCAGGCCGGTGACCGTCGCGTGACGGTTGACGCGCGCGACGATCGCGTGGCACCAGCGCTCGAGGTTGCGGCCGTAGTCGGCGAGCGTCTCGCGCGCGCCGAGCGGCGTGTCCCGGTGGTCGAGGTAGACCGCCTGCCCGCCCATCCGGAAGAGGCCGACCTCGAAGCTGACGCGGGTGCGCAGGCTCGCCTTCTCGAAGAGCATGCAGACGCTCTTGCCCGCGAGCGCGCCGGCCGCGAGCTGCGGGTCGCGCTTGAACGCGGCGGCCGTCTCCAGGATGTCCGCGACCTCGTGCTGCGCGAGGTCGCCGAGGCGGGTGAGGTCCTTTGCTGCGACGGGATCGAACGTGGTCACGAGGCTGCTCCCGCGGCCGCGGCCGCGAACTTCGGGGCGGAGGTGCCCGGCACGACCCGGGTGCCGACGGACGCGCCGGCGGCGAGCGATTCGAGGGCCGCGGGGTCGGCCCAGCTGGCGATCACGACGGGGACGCCGGCGCGCGCGGCGGCGTCGAGCGCCCCGCGGACCTTCGCGATCATCCCGCCCGAGACGGTGCCGTCGGCGATCAGCGCCTCGGCAGCGTCCGCGTCGATCTCCGCGATGACTCGCCCGTCCGCGCCCCTGACGCCGGGGACGTCGGTGAGGAGGAGGAGGCCGCTCGCGCCCACGATGCCGGCGAGCTGCGCTGCGGCGTCGTCCGCGTTGACGTTGAGGAAGCCGCCCGCCTCGCACACGGCGATCGAGGAGAGGACCGGCAGGTAGCCGCCGGCGAGCAGGTGCGCGACGAGCGCGCCGTCACCGCCCCGGAGCTCGCCGACGCGTCCGGGGTCGAAGCCGAACCGCGTGGCCTTCGCCGCGCGCGACAGGTGTCCGTCGGAGAGCGTGAGCCCGACAGCCGACACGCCTCGCGAGAGGAGGAGCCCGAGGAGCTGCGTGTTCATCGAGCCCGCGAGCACGGCCGTGACCTGCTCGACGACCTCGGGCGGGGTGACCCGGATGCCATCGCGGCGCTCGGTGCGCAGCCCGAGCCGGTCGAGCTGGCGGTCGACCGCCTTGCCGCCGCCGTGCACGACGACCAGCCCGCCCGTATGCAGCTGGTGCATGCGCGCGAGCGCGTCGAACACGCCCGGGAAGCGCGCGGCGTCGTCGAGGAGCGCGCCGCCGAGCTTGACGACGAGCGGTCCGGTCGCGGTCACGAGGCCACCTCCTGCGCGGTGCGTCGCGCGATGCCGAGGGCGGTGGCCTCGTCGAGGCCGAAGCGGACGTTGAAGGCCTGCACCGCCTGGCCGGCGGCGCCCTTCACCAGGTTGTCGATCGCGCTCGAGATCACCAGGTGCGTGCCCGACTCGTCCGCCGCGAGGGCGATGTCGCAGCAGTTGGTGCGCTCGACGGCTGCCACGGACGGCCAGCGGCCCTCCGGCAGCAGGCGCACGAAGGGCGCCTCGGCGTAGGTCTGCGCGAGGCACGCCCGCGCGTCCGCTGCGCTCATCCCGGGCGCGAGCTCCGCGTGGATCGTCGAGAGGAGGCCGCGGTCGAGCGCGACCAGGTGCGGCGTGAACAGGATGCGCGCGCCGGTCTCCTGCGCCATCTCGGGCTGGTGGCGGTGCGAGAGCACGCCGTAG
>JBILFU010000220.1:0-3831 GCA_044351405.1 Phycisphaerales bacterium | reverse complement strand
GAGGGCAGGAGCGTGCGCACGCGCATCGGCGCGTCCCATGCGCTCGCGGCGGCGACCGTCCCGCGGTGCGTTCCCATGCCGATCAGGTACGACCTCCGGCCGAAGCTGCGCCGGCACAGCTCGCCCAGGTTCGTCTCGCCGCGGTCGGACATCTCCGTGGCCCCGGCGTCTCCCACGTGCGAGTTGTGCGCCCACACCACGGCCTTGGACCGCTCGCCGCGGTGCGCGAAGACCGCCTGCAGCGTCGACAGCATGTGCCGGTCGCGCAGGTTCCAGCTCTCGCGCGCGCCCCGGTAGATCGCCCGGTAGTAGCGCTCGGCGTCGCGGACCACGGCGGCGTTGCGCTGGGCGTCGAAGAGCGGGTCGCGGGTGCGCGCCGGCTCGGCCAGGCGCATCTCGAGGAGCTGCTGCAGCATCGCCACGGCCTCGTCCTCGCAGCTCTCGAGCAGCCCGCTCATCGCGGCCCGCCCGTAGGTGGTGGGGTCGTGCTCCCACGGCTGGAAGCACGAGTACCGCTCGCGCGCGAGCTTGGCGGCCGCGGGGTGCTCGCGGTCGAGGAACTCGAGCACGGCCGCGATCGCCTTCGACATCCCGTAGAGGTCGAGCCCGCAGAGGAGCGGCCGCACCGAGCCGGGCTCCGCGCGCAGGTGCCTTGCTGCCAGCCAGGCGATGAACTCGGCCGTCTCGCGGTTGCGCCACATCCACGCCGGGAATCGGTCGAAGGCGCGCCGGCACTCCTCGGCGCTCGCGCGCCCCTTCACGTGGCGATCGAGCACCGCGGCGTCGGGCCAGTCGGCCTCCAGCGCGACCACGTCGAAGCCGGCCTTCGAGACGAGCGCCTTGGTGATGCGCGCGCGCATCCGGTAGAACTCGCTCGTCCCGTGGGTGGACTCGCCGATCAGGACGACGCGCGCGTCCCCGATCCGGGCCAGGAGGCCGTCGAGCGCGATCGACTCCGGGTCGGTCATGGGCTCGCAGCCGGCCGCGATCGCCACCGAGAGCGCCTGGCGGGCCCGTCGCGCGGCCGCGGAGGCGGGCGCGGGCACGGCGGCCGCCGCATGCGGGTCGATCGCCCAGCCCTCGCTCCCCACCAGCGGCACGAAGTGCACCGCTCCCAGGCGTTCCGTCTCCCACGCGTGCTCGCCGGTGCGGCGGATGCGCAGGAGCTCCTGCGTGTTCGGGTCTTGCCCGACCGGTATCACGAGCGTGCCGCCCACCCGGAGCTGCTCGAGCAGCGGCTTCGGGACCGAGGGCCCGCCCGCGGAGACGATGATCGCGTCGAACGGCGCGTGCTCGGGCGCGCCCTTGCTGCCGTCGCCCTCGAGCACCGTGACGTTCGCGTAGCCGAGCCGCGCCATGCGCTCCCGTGCGAGGTCGGCGAGCCGGCGGTGCCACTCCACGGCGATCACGGAACCCGCCGTGCTGCCGAGCACCGCGCTCGCGTACCCGGATCCCGCGCCCACCTCGAGCACGTGGTCGGTCGGGCCGATCCGCGCCGCCTCGGTCATCAGCGCGACCACGTAGGGCTGCGAGATCGTCTGGCCCTCCTGGATGGGGAGGGGCGTGTCGTCGTAGGCGCGGTCGCGGAGACGCCCGTCCACGAACTCCTCGCGCGGCACCGCCCGCATGGCCGCCAGGACGCGCGCGTCGGTGACCCCGCGCGCCACCACCTGGTCGCGCACCATGTCCTCGCGCAGCTGGGTGAGCAGGGCGGAGCTCATGCCGCCGCTCCGGGAACGGCTTCCGGGGCGCCCGCCGGGTCACGCACGCCGAGCAGGGACTCCAGGTGGAACTCCGCCTCGAGCATGTTCAGTTGCTCGTTGCCGCCCAGTTCCGTCGCCATGCTGCCGGCGATGGCGCGCACCACGGAATCCGTGACGTCGAGTTCTCGGTCCGGCGCGAGCATGGGTCGGATGGTGATGCGCAACTTGCGTCCTCCTGACGCCCCCGGGGGCCGCAACGTGCGGCTTTCGAGGGCGTGGAGGAATCATCTGCTCGCGGGGAGGATGCGCAAGACAGTACGTATCCCCGAGTTACGTGTCCGAATCCGAGGAAATTTTCCGCAAATCGCCCGAAACGAGACAATGGTCCTTGCGGTCATCTCCGTGATTACTACGTTGGGGCCTCATGCAACTCGACACGCCAGACCAGCCCGTTCAGGGCGGAGGCGCGTCGGGCTCGGGGAGCGCAGACGTTCCGTCCCTCCTGCCTGCGCGTTCCGCGGAGATCCAGCAGGATTCGTCGCCAGCCGCCGGCCTGGCGGGCTTGGTCGACGAGGCGCTGCTCGCCGCGCGGAGCTGGATCGCCTCCGAGATCCACCGTGACGACCAGGTGGCGGTCGCGTGCGCCGCGATCAGGCTGTCGAACGAGGTCTCCGAGGGGCTCGGCCTGGCCGTGGAATCCTGCTGCTCGCTCGCGGGCATGGACGGAGGCGCGATCCTGTACCGCGAGGACGGGCAGCTGCGCGTCGCCGGATCGCACGACCTGCCGCCGTCGCTCGTCGCCGTCTTCGAGGGCTTCGGCTCCGCGGGCTCGCCGCTCCTGCCGGGGTCTGGCGACGGGATCGCGGTGGACCTCGGTGCCGATGCCGCCGGCGGCCTCGACTTCCTGGGCCTGGGCCTGCAGCGCGCGGGCGTCCGGGCCTACTGGGCCTTCCCGCTGCCTTTGGAGGGCCGCGGCGGTGCCGCCGTCCTCTGCCTCTTCTCGTCGTCGGCATCCGCGCCTCGGCAGGACCGGCTGCCCCGTGTCCGGCGTGCGTGCACCCAGCTCGCCGACAGCATCGACCGCCGTCGCGCCTCCGACGCCATCGCGCAGCGGGAGGCCAACCTGCGAGCGATCGTCGACACCGTCACCGAGGGGATCCTGACCATCGACGGCTCCGGGCGCATCCGCTCGGCGAACCCCGCCATCGGGCGGATCCTCGGCTACTCGCCGGACGAGCTCGTCGGCCGCCGGCTGGTCGAGGTCATTCCCGATCGGGATCGCCCGGCCGCCGAGAGCGGCCTCGAGCGATACCTCGCCGGCACCGAGCGCCGCGTCATCGGCCGCCCCATCGAGGTCGCCGCGCTCCGCAGGGACGGCACGGAGGTCACCGTCGAGATCGTCGTGAGCGAGGTGGAGCCGCGCCGGCTCTTCACCGCCGTGATGCGCGACGTCACCGAGCGACGCGCCGCGGACTCGCGCCTGCGGCAGTCGGACCGCATGGCCTCGCTCGGTGCGCTGGCTGCCGGTCTCGGGCACGACATGAACAACGTGCTGTTCCCGATCCGTGCCCACCTCAACGCGCTGTCGGCGGACGGGGCCGCCCCGGGCGCGGACGCCCGACGCGACCACGTCGAGCAGATCCAGGCCGGCGTCCGCTACCTGCAGCAGCTGGCCGACGGCCTCCACTACCTGGTGCACGAGCCGGGCCATGCGGACGGCGGCCTCGACGGTGCGGTGCTCGCCGAGTGGTGGGCCGGGACCGGTGCGCTCCTCTCGCGGAGCCTTCCGCCACTCACGCGCGTCGAGGTCGACATCGACGCCGACCTTCCCCGGGTGCGGGTGACCGAGCACGCCCTGACACAGTCAGTGCTCAACCTCTTCGTGAACGCCGGCGAGGCGATCGCGATGGTCCGCCAGGGCGCCGACGGGCTCGTGCGCATCGCCGCGCACGCCGCTCCCGACGGAAGGTCGATCGTGCTCTCCGTCTCCGACAACGGCCCCGGGATGGACGAGGACGTGCGCCGCCGCGCTTTCGACATGTTCTTCACCACCAAGGTGCGGGGCATGGGAACGGGCCTCGGGCTCGCCATGGTGAACCGCGTGGCGCGCGAGGCCGGCGGCGACGCG
>JBILFU010000219.1:0-3832 GCA_044351405.1 Phycisphaerales bacterium | reverse complement strand
GAGGCGGGAGAGCCAGTCGATCTCGAGAGCCACGCGTTGCTCCTTCCTGAAGCCTTCCATCTCGCGCGGTCTCCGCCGCGCCGGGGCCCGGGGCCCATCGCGCGGAGGATAGCGAATCGTCCCCCGGCCTTCAGGAATGTGGACAAGCGGGCCGCCCGGCGTCAGCGCGACGGCGGGACCGGGGCGAAGGCCGCCTCGATGCCGGACGACTCGGAGACCGCCGCGTTCTGCATGGCGACGACCGCGACTCCCACGAGCGACAGGAGGAGCGCCACCGCCAGCAGGCTGGCATACACGTCGAGGCGGGGCTTGGCGCGGCGGACTTCGGCGGCCTGGGCGGGGGTGCTCATCGGTGGGTCCTCGTCGGAGGGATCGCTGCCGGAGGGATCACTCGCCCTTGCGCGCGATGGCGCGCTGGCCGGACTTCACCTCGCCGCGGCCGGAGGCGTCCTCGAGCTCCACGACGCCCACGGCGCGGTTGACGTCCACGTGCACGATCCGCAGGTTGCCCATGAAGTTCGACCCGTCGGCGATGGTCATCACCCAGCCCTCGCGGACGCCGTCGCGGCTGCCCGCGTTGATCTCGGCGAGGGTCGCGTCGGGCTCGCGCTTGACGTCGATGACGGTCGCGGAGAGGGACCGGTCGGCGACGATGGGCAGGCCGGCGTCGCCGGTGGCGCCGGCGCGGGGCGAGGCAGTTCCCTGCACCGCGGCGAAGCGCTGCACCTCGGCCATCGCGCGCTCGCGGTCCTCGCTGGCCTTCTGGAGCTGCTCCTGCAGCTGGCGCTTGGCGGCGACCTCGCTGTCGAGCTCGCCCTGCATGCGAGCGAGCTGGTCGTCGAGCTCCACGCGGGCCTTCTCCGCGGCCAGGTACTGCGTGCGCGTCGCCACGATCTCCTGCTGCATCGCCTCGATGAGCTTGGTCTGGAGGGAGTCGTTCGCCGCCATCAGCGCGTTGCGGCGGTCGGCGTCGTCGATCTTGTCCTTGAGCGCGGCGATCTCGAGCTCGATGGCGGCGCGGGCGCGGACGGCCTCCTCGTGCTCGCGCACCTTGGACTGCAGGCGCGTCTCCAGCTCCGTGATGCGGTTGCTCTGGGCGGCGCTGCTCGCGCTGTACGCGTCGCGCTGCACGTCGTTCTGGGCCTGGGACGCCTTCAGCGCCTGCTGCGCGTCGCGGGACTCCTTCTTGAACACCGACTGGTTGGTCGCGGACACCGCCGCGAGCGGCACCAGGGCGGCGACGAGCAGCGAGACGACGACGACGAGGATCTTGGTCAGCAGGTGCACGGGAAGTGCCTCACGGATCCCTGAGCGGACGGAACGCCCGACGGGATGGGGTGGAACTCTTGACGGCCCAAACAGGACGCCGGCGGGGAACGGACCCCGCCGACTCGTTATCAGTAGTACCCGACTGCTATACGGGCTGTCAACGGCCGTCGGTTGCGGCCAAGATCGCCTTTGCCGCCGCAAGCTGCACCTGCGGATATCGGTCGAGCAGGAGCCCCTGCAGCTCGGGAACGGCGGTCGCCCCCCCGGCAACGCCCAGGGCGATGGCCGCCTGGGCACGGACGGCCGGTTCGCGGTCCTGCAGCAGGGTTCGGGCGAACTTCACCACGGACGGACGGTCCGAGGGGCTGATCTCGGCCAGCGCCGAGGCGCAGCAGATCCGGACCTCGGTGGGCCGGGCGGAGATCCCGGTGCCGTCGACCAGGCGCATCAGGATGGCCCGGGAGCCCTCGTCGGCCAGGCGCGCCACCTGCTGGGCGGCGAGCGCCGTGAACTCGGACTGCTCACCGGGAGCGTAGAGCGCGGCGCGGATCGGCTCGATGCCGTCCGCCTCGCCGAGACGGACCAACGCCTCCGCGGCCTGGAGCTCGACCACCCGCACCCGCGCAGGATTGACCTGGCGCATCCCCTTGCCCAGCGAATCGCGGATGAGCGCGACCGCCGAGCGGTTCCCCAGCTCGCCGAGGACCAGGTAGGCGTTCGAGCGGATCTCCGGGTCGTCCGACCGAACCATGGCGGCGAGCGGCGACGGATCGACCGGCCGCCCGAGCCTGCTCATGGCGAAGATCGCGGCCGCACGGACGGAGTCGCTCTCGTCCAGGAGGAGCGGCTGCACCGCGTCCGCCAGCGGCGCGAGGCCCGCACGACCGACCTCCATGGCCGCGACGAAGCGGACGCCGCGGTTGGGGTCGCGCAGCAGCGCTGGCGCCAAGCCCCCGAGGACGGACGGGGCCGCGCCGAGCGCCTCGCAGGCGTTGGCGCGGAACATCGGGACGTCGCTCGAGGCCGCGTTCGAGAGCAGCGCGGTCGCCGAGCCGCGCGCGTCGCCGCTCGACTCGACGGCGATCGGCGCGCCCGCGACCCTGCCCTCGGCGAGCCGGACCTCGCCGGTCGGCTGCACGCTCTGCGCGCGGCTCGACCAAGGCTGGTCGCCGACCGCCGATCCGCCGCAGCCGCCGAGGAGGAGGCCCGCGCACGAGGCGAGCCCGAGGGCGGTGGCCGCCTGCGGGGAAACGCGCCGTGGGCGCGGAAGGAGTGCGATCGCGGCGCAGGTGAGCATGAGGGCGATCGATGGTACTTCCCCGACGGACGCGAAGGGCGGCCTCCGGGCGTCGAGCGGCGGCGACGCGTGCAGCCACGCCGCCGTGCGCGGCACGGGAGGCTGCGCCACCACGCGCCCCGACGAATCGATCCCGGCGCAGAGCCCGGTGTTCGCCGCACGGACCATCGGCGTCCGCGTCTCGATGCACCGGAACCGCGCGATCTGCAGGTGCTGGGCACGGCCGCCGTCGAACCATCCGTACCAGCCGTCGTTGGTGATGTTCACCAGGAGGTCGGCCGCGCGCTCGCGGCCCGCGCCCGCCGGGAACACCAGCTCGCGCGTCACCCAGGACATGGCGTCCTCGAAGCAGATGGGGGTCGCGACGCGGACCATGCCGCCCTGCCACGGGACCTCGAACCGGACCGGTTCGCCCCCGCGGTCGAGGTCGAAGGTCATGCCCGCGGCGCCCACGGACAGGAGCGCCTGCTCCAGCCAGTCCCAGTTCGAGATGTAGGGCATGGTCTCGCCGAAGGGCGCCAGGAAGACCTTGTCGTACCGCGGGTAGGGCGGCGCGCCCGCGTTGACCAGATAGGCGCTGTTGAACTGGCGTTCCCAGCGGAAGCGGTCGCCCTCCGGCCGCAGGCCGATGAAGGCGGCGCTGCCGACGAGGACCGGCGCGCCGATGCGCTCCGAGAGCCCCGAGATCAGGCGCCGGAATCGATCGCCGGGGAACCAGCCGTTGCGCTCCTGCAGCTCGATGGTGGCGGGCTCCAGGCCGTGGCCGGCGAGCATGGTCTCGGGCCAGGCGACGAGGGCGATCGACCGGCCGCGCTCCACCGAGTCGAGGGCGCCCCGAAGGGTGAGCTCCGCGAAGTCGGGCACGTCGCGGACCTGGTCCTTGGCCGCCCAGGCGACCTTGTTGCTCGTGGGAAGGTTCGTCTGCACGAGCAGCACGCCGGGGCCGTCGCCCGAGGGAGCCTGCGAGAGCCGCCACGTGCCGTAGCAGGCGCAGGCGGCCACCGCCGCGGCCGCGATCGCGACGCCGGCGCGCGCGGCACGCGGACCCGACGCCGCCGTGCGTACGTCGAGCGCCGCGCCCCCGACCGCGAGCGCCAGGAGCGAGGGGACGAACTCGCCTCCGAGGTCCGCCGCCTGCACCAGGACCGGCAGCTCGACCAGCGGATGCCCCCAGCGGAACCAGGGGTAGCCGTCGAACAGGACGAACGCGCGGAAGGCCTCCGCCGCCCCGAGGGCGAGCGGCACGAGCACCGCCCAGGGCACGCC
>JBILFU010000218.1:0-3856 GCA_044351405.1 Phycisphaerales bacterium | reverse complement strand
TCGGCGCGCTCTACTGGCTCTGCCGCGACGCGGTGGCATGGGCGTGGGCCGGATTCGTCCTGCGGCGCGTCCGGATCGGCTCGAGCGCGATCACGGCCCAGATCGTCCGGGTCGGCGTGCGGTCGATCCCGATCGTGATGCTCGTGAGCGGCTCGATCGGCATCATCCTCGCCCTGCAGACGTCGCCGTCGCTCGAGGAGTTCGGCCAGACCGACAAGGTCGCCAACCTGATCGGCGTCGCCGTCTTCCGCGAGCTCGGCCCGCTCATCGCGGCGATCGTGATGGTCGGCTTCGCGGGCGCCTCCATCGCCGCCGAGCTCGGCACCATGGTCGTGGGCGAGGAGGTCGAGGCCCTCGAGGCGATGGGCCTGAACCCGGTCCGCTACCTGGTCGTCCCGCGACTGGCCGCGACGGTGGCCAGCCTGCTCGCGCTCGCGGTGATCAGCGACCTGACCTCCGTCTTCTTCGGCATGGTGATCGGCGTGACCGCCCTGGGCATCCCGTACGACCTGTACGTGTCCAACACGATCAGCCAGCTCAAGATGTCCGACTTCCTGACCGGTCTCCTGAAGGCCGGGGTGTTCGGGCTGCTCCTGGGCCTCATCGCGTGCCAGAACGGCCTGCGGGTGACCGGCGGCGCGGCGGGCGTCGGGCGCGCCACGACGGAGACGGTGGTCCAGACCGTGATCTTCGTCATCCTGAGCGACCTGTTCTTCTCGGCGATCTTCTACGCGCTCGGCTGGAACTGACCTCCTTCCCGGGAGGCGGGGTCCCGCGCCATGCGCACCGCGGCAAGCGTGCGGAGCGCCGCGGCGCGCTCCACGGTGATGCCCAGCCGCCTCGCGATCTCCTCCGTGCCGGCCGAGGGACGCCGCCGCAGGATCGCCGCCGCGCGCCCGACGTCGTCATCCGCGTCGCAGGGGCCCGCGGACGGAGGATCGACGGCCCGGCCGGGCGAGGGCGTACCGGGCGAGGAGCGCTCCGTGCTGGCCCGGGCCGCGTCGATCAGCTCTGCCGGATCCAGCACGCAGCGGACCCACCCGTCGCGGATGGCCGCGTTGCACCCGGCGCTCCGGGGGCTGTCGACCGGGCCGGGCACCGCGCACGGCTCCCGCTGGTGGTCGTCGATCGCGTGGCGCGCGGTGATGAGCGCACCGCTGCCCTCCCCTGCCTCGACCACCAGCACGGTCAGCGACATCCCCGAGATGATCCGGTTGCGCCTCGGGAAGTTGGCCTGCAGGCAGGGCCAGTCCACCGGAAACTCGCTCACGAGCGCGCCGCCCGCCTCGACGATCGACTCGAAGAGCGGCCCGTGCTCCGGCGGGTAGGCCTGGCCCAGCCCGCATCCCACCACCGCGACGGTGGAACCGCCGCAGCGCAGCGCCGCACGGTGCGCGGCGGCGTCGATCCCGCGGGCGCCGCCCGAGACGACGGCGATGCCCGCCCCCGCGAGGGCCGCGGCGAAGCGCGCAGCCTGCCCCTCGCCGTAGGGCGTCGCGCGGCGGGCGCCGACGACCGCCACGGTGTCCTCCTTCCAGGCCGCGGGCGCACCACGCACCCAGAGGAGGAGCGGCGCCAGCGGCACCGAGGCAAGGAGCCTCGGGTAGTCGGCATCGCCGAGCACCACCGCACCTGCCCCGATCCGCTCCATCGCGGCGCGCTCGGAGGCGACGTCCACCGAACCGAGTTCCCGCAGGATCGCGGCCGCGCGCGCCTCGGGCACGGCGGTCGCCTCGGCAAGGTCCCGGGCGCCTGCCGCGAGCACCGCCTCCGCGGAGCCGAAGCGCCGGAGTGCGGCGTGGTGGAATGCGGGACCGAGGCCGCCGCACAGGGCGAGCCGCAGCGTCGGGTCGGGCACCTCGGGAGGCAGCCTGGGCATGCGCGCGAACCTACGCGCGCCGCGGAAGGGCCACCGCCGGCACCGCGGAACTTCGTGCCGGGGCGCTCAGTCGGAGCCGCTCGGCAGCGGATCCGAATCAAGCGGCAGGTCGGTGCCCAGGCTGACCCGGGCGCGCGCGCTCGGGAGCGCCTCGATCACCGGGCCCGCGGCCATGGCCAGGGCGGCGGGTGCGGCCGGGGCACGGCCGAGCAGCCCCACCGAACGCGCCGCAGCCGCGCCGGCCTCCACCATCTCCTCGGGCCGCGGGACCCGCACGCGCACCGGGGCCGACAGCAGGCCCAGGAAGACGCACATGGCGCCGGCACCCAGGATCCAGAGGCCCTTTCGTCCGAGCGTCAGGCGGCTGAGCAGCGAATCCGGGAACGGCTCGGGCGCGGCGCGGACCGGCGCAACCGTCAGCTCCGCCCACTCGACGGGCGAGCGACGCGCGGACCCGGCGACGATCATCGGGCGCTCGCCGCGGGGCACCAGGTTGAGCTGCGAGGCCGCAAGCCGCCGCACCAGCTGCGGATCGGCCGAGTCGAGGGCCTGGACGAAGCGCGTGTACGCGTCGAGCCGGGCGCCGTTCTCGCGCTCCTGCGCGTCCAGGTGCGCCAGCTGCGCCCGCATCACCCAGAGGTCGTAGGTCGCCGGCACCAGCACCGCGGAGGCGATCAGGACGAGCCCGGCGAGCACGAACGGCCAACCGGGGTCGAGCAGCGTGGCGGACCGACCGAATCGCATGCCGGAACATCGGCAGGAACGGCCGGACCGCTGCACAGGAACGGCGGGCGGCCCTGCCGGTCGCGCCGGCGCGGCCGCCCGCCGCGGCCCGTCAGCAGAGTTCCGGGAACATCTTCTGGACGGTCGCCACCAGGTCCTTCACGTGGCTGACGCTCTCGGCCATCAGCTTGGACTCGTCGGCGGTCATCTTGATGGGGACGACCCTCTCCATGCCCTTCGCGCCCAGGACGACCGGCACGCCGACGAAGTAGCCCTTGCCCTTCTGGCCGGGAGCGACACCGTACTCGTCCTCGCAGTAGGCCGCGCACGGGATGATCCGCTTCTTGTCCTTGACGATCGCCTCGACCATCTGGATCGATCCGGAGGCCGGCGCGTAGTAGGCGCTGGTGCCCATGAGCTTGACGATCTCGCCGCCGCCCACCTTGGCGCGCTCGACGCACTCCTTGATGTCGGCCTGCGAGAGGAGCTGGTCGATCGGGATGCCGGCGACGCTCGTGAAGCGCGGCAGCGGGACCATGTCGTCGCCGTGGCCGCCGAGGAGGAGCGAGGTGATGTCCTCGATCGAGCAGCCGAGCTTCATCGCCAGGAAGGTGCGGAAGCGCGCCACGTCGAGCGCGCCGGCCTGTCCGAGGATGCGGTGCGTCGGGAAGCCCGAGACCTTCCACGCGGTGTAGACCATCGCGTCGAGGGGGTTGCTCACGACGATGAGCACCGCGTTCGGCGAGTGCTTCGCGACCTGCTCGGTGACGTCCTTCACGATCTTCACGTTGACGCCGATCAGGTCGTCGCGGCTCATGCCGGGCTTGCGGGGCATGCCGGCGGTGATGACCACGACGTCGGAGTTCGCGGTGTCCTTGTAGTCGGAGGTGCCGACGATGTTCGCGTCGAAGCGCTCGATCGGGCCGCACTGCGCGAGGTCGAGGGCCTTGCCCTGCGCGACGCCGACGCGGTCCGGGATGTCGACGAGGACGATGTCGCCGAGTTCCTTGGCTGCGGCCCAGTGGGCACAGGTGGCTCCGACGTTTCCGGCTCCGATGATCGAGATCTTGGCGCGTCGCACTGCTCGGTTCTCCGTTGTTCGTTCGCTGCGGTGGCGGTTGGTTTCCGGTCGCCCGGCGGGCGATCGAGGCGGAAATGATAGGGAGGCAACCTCCTGCGCGCGGGTCGGGCCGAGATCTGGAGAATTCCGCGGCCCGGCGACTTGCGTTCGCGCCTCGAGGCAATAACTTTCCG
>JBILFU010000217.1:0-3857 GCA_044351405.1 Phycisphaerales bacterium | reverse complement strand
CTCCTCGGCGTCTCGAGCTTCTGGCAGGGGGTGGACGTCCGCGGTCGCGCGCTGCGCAACGTGATCATCACCCGCCTGCCGTTCGAGGTCCCGGATCGGCCGATCGTGCAGGCGCGCCACGAGCTGATCGAGGCCCGCGGGGGCCGGCCGTTCTTCGAGGACTCGCTGCCGCGCGCGGTGCTGCGCTTCAAGCAGGGCTTCGGCAGGCTGGTGCGCAGCGGAACCGACGAGGGGCGCGTGGTCGTGCTCGACCCGCGGATCGTCACCAAGCGCTACGGACGGATGTTCCTGGAGGCACTTCCGGACGGCGTCGAGCCGCGGATCACGCCGGACGACGGGGACTGAGCGCCAGGCCTAGCGTCACCACCGTCCGCCGCACGCCCGCGAACTCGCACGCGCCCGGGAATCGGCCCCACTCCTCGAAGCCGCGCGAGCGGAAGAGCCGCAGGCTGCGCTCGTTGTGGTCGAGGCACAGCGCGAGGATCCGGTCGATGCCGCATGCCGGCGCGCGCGCGAGCAGGTCGTCGAGGAGCGCGCGCCCGACGCCGGTGCCGAACGCCTCGGGCAGCGCGTAGATGCTGATCTCCGCGGTCGGCGCGTACGCCGCGCGCGGCTTGAAGTCGGTGAACGCGCCCCAGGCCACCACGCGCCCGCCGCGCTCGGCCACGGTGACCGGCCTCCGCGCGTGGTCGCGCTCGTCCCACCAGCGCTCGCGCGCGGCCATCGACTGCGGCTCGAGGTCCGCGGTCGCCACGTGGAGCGGCACCGACGCGTTGTAGACGTCGAGGATCGCGGGCAGGTCCGCGCGCACCGCGAGCCGGATCCGCGCGGCGCCGCCCGCCGCGCCGCCGCGGGCCTGGACGTCCGGGTTGCTCGTGCCGCCGTCTTCCATCGCGCCACACCGTACCATTCTCCGCCCCGCGCATGTCCGCCCCCGCCGCCAAGCTCCCGCGCCGCACCTTCGCGATCATCTCGCACCCGGACGCCGGCAAGACCACGCTTACGGAGAAGCTCCTCCTCTACGGCGGCGCCCTCGACCTCGCGGGCACGGTCACCGCCCGCAAGAACCAGCGATCCACCACCAGCGACTGGATGGAGCTCGAGAGGCAGCGCGGCATCTCCATCTCGAGCACGGTGCTGCAGTTCGACTACTCGGGCTTCCGCATCAACCTGCTCGACACCCCGGGCCACAACGACTTCAGCGAGGACACCTACCGCGTCCTCACCGCCGTCGACGCCGCCATCATGGTGATCGACGCGGGCAAGGGAATCGAGGCGCAGACCCGCAAGCTCTTCGAGGTCTGCCGCCGGCGCGGCGTGCCGATCTTCACCTTCATGAACAAGTGCGACCGGCCCACGCGCGAGCCGCTCGACCTGATCGACGAGCTCGAGCGCGCGCTCGGCATCGCGCCGTTCCCGGTGAACTGGCCGCTCGGCGACGGCCCGAAGTTCCGCGGCGTCTACGACCGCCTCGCGAGGCAGGTGCATCTCTTCGAGCGCACGCGCATGAACGCGTTCGTCGCACCGGTCAGCGTGCACGGCATCGACGACCCGTCGGTCGCGGCGCAGGTCGACCCCGAGGTCTACGCCAAGGGCCGGGACGAGATCGAGCTCCTCGGCGGGCTCGGCGACGGCTTCGACCCCGCGCGCGTGCACGCGGGCGAGCTCACGCCGGTGTTCTTCGGGAGCGCGATGAACAACTTCGGCGTGCAGCTCCTCCTCGACGGGTTCCTCCGCGACTCGCTGCCGCCCGGCCCGCGCCGCTCCGGCGACCGCCTGATCCAGCCCACGGACCCCGCGTTCAGCGGCTTCGTCTTCAAGATCCAGGCGAACATGGACCCGCGCCACCGCGACCGCATCGCGTTCGTGCGCGTGGTCAGCGGCACGTTCGAGCGCGAGATGACCGTCACGCACGTGCAGGGCGACCGCAAGATCAAGCTGAACAACGCGCAGAGGCTCTTCGGCCGCGACCGCGAGACCGTCGAGGACGCGATGCCGGGCGACGTGGTCGGGCTGGTCGGCCACGACGCGCTCGGGATCGGCGACACGCTCTCGACCGACCGCACGATCCGATTCGACGAGATGCCGACCTTCGTGCCGGAGATCTTCAGCTACATCCACAACCCGAGCCCGGGCAATGCCAAGAAGTACACGCTCGGCGTGAAGCAGCTGCTCCAGGAGGGTGTCGTGCGCGAGTTCACGCTGCTCTCCGGGCCGGACGGCATGATCCGCCGGCCGGTCCTCGCGGCCGTCGGCCCGCTCCAGTTCGAGGTGCTCCAGCACCGCCTGCAGGCCGAGTACGGCGCCGAGTGCCGCATCGAGCCGACGCGCTGGAAGGTGGCGCGCTGGTGGCGCAAGGAGGGCGCGCCCGCCGACTTCCGCCCCGAGGTCTTCAGCGACGCCACGCTCGCCGAGGACCACGAGGGCAGGGCGATGATCCTCTTCCCCGACGAGTGGCCGATGCGCTACTTCCAGCAGAAGAACCAGGGGATCGAGCTGGGGACCGTGCCGTTCAGCGGCCGGTGACCGCGGGCAGGGGCCCGCCGGCGGCCCGGCGTGATCCGCTCGCCCTCACCCCGCCGCGGCGCCGGTCCACCGGTCGCGAAGCCGCAGCTCGGCCACCTGCGGGTCCGAGGCCACCCAGCGCTCGCCCTCGCGCGCGGCCACGCCGAGCCGCTCGAGCTTCGCGAGCGCGTCGTCGACCTCGAAGTCGCACTGCGTCCCCGTGCGCTCGAGCAGCCAGCGCTCGACGCGCTCGTCCAGGTCGCGCTCGGTCGCCGCGCCGTGCGCGTGCAGGAAGGACCACGCGAGGATCGCCTCCTTCGCCTCCTCCTCGAACGCCTCGTCGAGGACGCGCAGGAACGCGCCGGCCTCGCTGTCGAGCGTCTGGAAGTAGAGCGTCTGCGAGTGCGCGTTGGCGTACTCCAGCCGGCGCTTCTGGTACTTGGTCCACGCACCCATCGTGATGCCGAGCAGCGTGAAGCTGCCGGCCGCCACCAGGCCCCACCCGCCGCTCTCGACGGGGTGTTCCTGCTGCAGGCCGATCCAGAACTTCACCAGGCCGACGATCGCCGTGATCGAGAAGAGCACCTTCGACGCCGCGAGCGCCACGCTCACGAAGGCCGGCACGAACACCACGGCCTGGTCAAGCTTGCGCATGCGCAGCCGGGTGTTCGGGAGCAGCATCTCCATGTCCGGCACGGGGATGCCACGGAATAGCTTGAGCATCAGGGGCGACGGCCGCAGCTGCGCGCCGCCGTGGCCCTTGAGCCTCTCGCGCTCGAGCTCGGTGGGGTTCATCGAGCTCAGGACGAACACCCGGTCGAGGACGTCGAAGTCCACCCGGCGCCGCACCAGTCCCAGGAAGGAGCGGACGACCTCCGAGCGCGGCTCGCGGCCGCGCGCGTGGATGTGGAGCTCGCGGAAGGCGGCCATGTTGACCTCGATCCGGACGGCGGAGAGCGCCTGCGACTCGAACGCGGCGCGGAGCTCTTCGCCCGAGACCTCGCGGTAGTTGGCGCGGGCGAGGAGTTCCCGCAGCTCGGCCGCGAACGCCGCGTACGACGGTGCCGTCGGGTCGCCGCCCGCGGCGAGCGTGGCGTCGTGGAGGCTCTTCAGGCGATCGCCGCGTTCGGCGCATTCGAGCCGGAGCAGCGCGACCAGCATCTTTCGGACGCCGCCCGCCGGCGACCCTGCCGCGGCGAGCCGGTCGGCGTCGAGCCAGCCGCAGACGCGCTCGAGCGAGGCGGGGATGGAGTGGTCGGAGGGCGGCAACTCGGAGCGGAGACTACGGCTGGCGGGCCGGAGCGTCGAACGCCCTCCTTCCGCGGCCGCTCCTCACCCCGTCATCCCCGGCA
>JBILFU010000216.1:0-3863 GCA_044351405.1 Phycisphaerales bacterium | reverse complement strand
CGTGCACCAGCGCGGCGGCGACCGGCGCCAGGTGCTTCTCGTGGGCGGCGGCGGTCGACTCGATCCGGGTGCCGCGCATCGCCGTGAGGCGGCGCAGCGCCTCGGCCGTCTCGCGGCCGAGCTGCTCTGGGTTGTTGAAGACTCTGGTGGCGCAGTCGACGATCATTCGGGCAACTTCCTTTCTGGCATCCTGCCGGTCCGGCTCCCGGTCCCTGGGAACCGTCCATCCCGCGCGCGACGAGTGTAGCCGCCCGGCTCAGTCGGGCCGGACCGCCCGGTGCAGCACGCAGATCCCGAGGCTGAGGGGCGTGGACGAGCACTCGCCGAAGCCGGCTTCCTGCAGGCTGCGCGCGAACTGCGCGGGTGCCTGGAACGTCGTCACCGACCGCGGCAGGTAGTGGTACGCGCCGGAGCGGTCGCGGGCGACCAGCGAGGCCGTCCAGGGCATGATCCGGCGGGTGTAGAGGTTGGACCCCCATCGCACCAGGGCGTTGCCGGGCTCCGCGAACTCAAGGACGACCAGCCGGCCACCCGGCCGAAGGACGCGCCGGAACTCCCGGAGCGCGCGCGCCGGGTCGGAGACGTTCCTGATCCCGAAGGCGATCGACACCGCGTCGAACGACGCATCCGGAAACTCGAGGGCCATCGCGTCGCCGCGCGCATAGGCGACCGCCGGACGCGGCCCGCGGCCCGCGGCGGCGCGTGCGCCCTTCGCGCGGGCGATGTCGAGCATCTCCGGCGTGAAGTCCACGCCCGTCACGGCGGCCGCGCCCGCGTCCGCGAACGCCTCCGCCAGGTCGCCGGTGCCGCAGGCCACGTCGAGCACCCGCGAGCCTGCGTCGATCCCCGCCGCCCGGACCGCTGCCCGGCGCCAGCGCTGGTCCTGGAAGAAGGAGTGCAGGCGGTTGTTCAGGTCGTAGCTTCGGGCGATGGCGGCGAACATCGCCTGCACCTTGCGGGCCTTGTCGGTGTCGGCGTGCGGGTTCCGGCCGAGTGCTTCCGGGGTCCAGACGGGCGCGCGATCGGCCATCGGGGCCATGCTAGGCGGTTCTCGGGCCGCGCCCGGCGCCGCGAACCGCTCCATAACGACCGGAAGGTGTCCGAGAACGGGCAAAATCGCCGTGCCGTGTCCCATGACGCCCCGGATGCCCGATGCCAACCTCACGCCGGCGCCATCCGCCGGCCTCACGCGAAGGAACCAACCATGAAGCTCGAGTCCACCATCGAACAGCTCTTCCAGCACCTCGTCTCCGGCGACCGCCGCCGCGTCCAGGCGTTCGTCGCCTCGCTCGCGGGCTCCGGCATCCCCGCGGAGCGCCTGGCCAACGACGTCTACTGGCCGATCCACGAGATGCTCGTGAAGCTCTTCAAGCACGGCCAGCTCTCCCGCGTCTCCTACAACTACGCCACCCGCGCGCTCCGCCAGGTGGCGCACCAAGGCGCGGCGCACTACGTGCGGGTCGAGAAGACCGTCGGACGGGTGCTCCTCTTCTGCGGCCCCACCGAGGGCGAGGAACTGGGGGCGCAGCTGGCCGCCGACCTGCTCGAGGCGGCCGGGTACGAGGTCTTCTTCGGCGGTGCCGGCGTGGCCAACGACGAGGTGCTGCAGGAGCTCCAGGAGACCAAGGCGAAGACCCTGGTGCTCTGGGCCTCCGCGGCGAGCGACGCACCGGCGATCCGCGCGCTCATCGACCAGATCAAGGAGATCGGCGGGTACCCCGACCTGCGGATCGCCTGCGGCGGCGGCGTCTTCAACCGCGCGGCGGGCCTGGCCGAGGAGATCGGCGCGGACATCTCCGCGACCACCCCGGCGGCGCTCGTCTCCGCGCTGACCTCGCCCGCGGCAGCCGCCGTGGCGGGGAAGGGCACGGCGACGCCCGCCCGCAGGCAGGCCAGGGCCGCCTGACGCCGCGCACGGATCCCTCTGCACTGCGCCCGCCGGCCACGACGGACCGGCGGGCGCGGTGTTTCCGCCGGGGGAGGGCGGCGGTACGCTGCGGGCCGGATGATGACCAAGGCCCGCGAGAACCTCCTCATCCGGCGCGCCCAGCGCGGCGACGGGGATGCCATCGCGGAACTCGTCCGGGAGCACCAGGCGGCCCTGTACGCATTCATGCTGCGCCTCTGCGGACGGCCCGACGTCGCCGAGGACATGGTGCAGGAGGCCTTCGTCCGGGTCATCCGCAACATCGACCGCTTCGATCCGCGGTTCCGCTTCTCGACCTGGGTGTTCACGATCGCCAGGCGGCTGTACGTGAACCACCTGCAGAAGCACCGTCCGGTGAGCGACTCCGAGGCGATGGCCTCGTGGGCGTCCGAGGGCGACCGCCCGGAGGACCTGATGGCGGCGCGCGAGCGCCGCGGCCACCTGGAGGCGCTGCTCGAGGTGGCGGTCGCATGCCTGACGCCGCTGCAGCGCGACCTGGTCACGCTGTTCCACCACGGCAGCTGGTCCATCGAGTCCCTGAGCGCGCACTTCGCGCTGCCGGAGGGGACCGTCAAGAGCCACCTGCACCGCGCGCGCAAGCGCATGCAGGAGGCGATCGTCAGCGATGAGTCGCTGAAGCGCCGCGCGCAGGAGGTCATGGAATGATCGGTCCGTCCCCCGACCGTCCCTTCGACGCGACCGATGCCGTCATGCGGCGCCTGGGGTACACGGCCGCGTCCGGTCCGCGCCGCCGCGGTCGCACGGTCGCCGTCCGGCTGGTGCATGCATCCGTGGCCGTCGCCCTGGTGTCCGCCGCCATCGCCTGGTGGGGCGTCCGGTGGCGCGCGCAGCAGCAGGGACCCGCCGTCGGCGACGCCATCCGTGGATCCGTGGCGAACGGGGCGGGTCGCCTGGAGGGCATCCTGCTCGGGATGCCCCGCGCCGGCGAGTCCCGGCCGGCGCTCTCCGCCGAGTCGACGCCCTCGCGTCCCGGTCAGACCTACTGAGCGGCCCCGCGGGCCGCGATCGGCCGATGGCAGCCTTCCGCACGCAGCTCCTTGCCGCACTCGCCGCAGCGTCGATCGCGTGGCCCGCGGCGCGCGCGGCTCCGCCCGGCGAGGCGGCGTTCGAGGCGGCGCGGCTGGTGCCGCCCGACGCGACGCTCGCCGTCCGGGTCCGCGACGCGCGCGGCCTCCGCTCGACCGGTTCGGTGCTGCCGGCGCAGGCCGCGCTGCTGCGGCTTGCGGACGAGCGCGTCCTCGGCCAGGCGTGGGACCGCCTTGCCGGCGAACTCGGCGTCCCGGCGGACGAGCTGCTCGACCGGCTCCTCGGCGCGGACGCGATCTATGCCGAGCGCGCGGGTGCCGACGGTACGGAGTGGACGCTCGTCGCGCGGGCCGACCAGGGCCTGCAGGACCTGTTCGTCGCGCGGCTCGCGCCCGCGATCGCCGCCGGCGGCCGGTGCGACTTCGCCAGGTTCCGGCTGGTGAGCGCGTGGCGTCCGCCGTACGTCGTCTTCGGGTCGAGCGTCCGTCCGCGGCTCTTCGAGGCCGTGCTCGAGCGGTTCGACGCGCCCGCGGGCGTCGCGTCGCTCGCGCAGGCCCCGGACGTGGCGCCCGCGCTCGCGTGGGATCCGGCGCCCATCGAGGTCGTGCTCGCCCACGGCCCGTCCGTCGGCGGCGCGACCGCGCTGTCGTTCCGGCCCGTGGCCGGCGAGATGCGGGTCCGCCACCGCAGCCGCTTCGACCGCCCGCCGTTCCACGTGGCCGCGGGAGCTCCCGCGGATGCCGGGCTGGCGCGGGCGCTCGAGGGTGGACCGGTGGCGGTACTGGCCATGAATCCCTGGCGCGGTCCGCTCGACCCCTCGGAGCCCGTGGATGCGCTCCTCGCCGAGGGCGGCGCGGACGAGTCCATGCGCGCCAACTTCGGCGCGCGG
>JBILFU010000215.1:0-3869 GCA_044351405.1 Phycisphaerales bacterium | reverse complement strand
CGCGGAGCGCACGGAGGCCGGCGGCGTCGGCCGGCGGCCCGTTGCGGGCCAGGTCGCCGAAATCGCTCATCCGGACATCCCTCCCTCCGGCGCCGCGACGGCGGCCGCCGCGGGGTCGCGCGGCTCATTCGCGTCGGCCACGGACTCGTAGGCGGCTCCGAGGACCGCCATCCACGCGGTGACCGCGACCGCGGCGCCCGCGGCGAGGATCGCGCCCCCCGCGAACGCCCATCCCCCGCCCATGCCGGACACCGCCGCGCCGGGAGCGAGGAGCACGGCGGTCGCCGCGCCGAGCGCCAGCACCGCGAGCAGGACCTGCCACTGCACGGCGCCCTCGGTCCACTGCCAGGAGCGCCCGATCGCGGACATCGCGCCGACCGCGGGCCGCTCCGGGTCGGCGGCCCGCGTCAGCGCGAACCAGAGCCTCGCCGAGAGCCACAGGGTGACCAGGCCGAGGGCGACGCTCGCCGCCGTCACCATGCCCGGCGGGAGCACCGGCCCGATCGCGCGCGATGCGGCGACCACCACGGAGACCGACTGCAGCGCGGCGACGAGCACGGTCGCGCCGCCGCCCACCAGGAGCGAGACCACCGCCGCCCCCAGCGTGGGCAGGTAGCGGCCGCCGCGGAAGCCCGCGAACGCGTCGGACACCCGGCCGTTGCCGCGCACGGCGCGCGCACCGGCCACCATGGCCCCGGCCGCGAGCGGGGCCGACACGAACACGCCGGCCACGAGCGACGCGCAGGTGGCGCAGCATGCCGGGAGCATCGCCTGCAGGTCCTCGAGCGCCTCGTCGGGCCCGGGCGGCCGGTCGCCGCGGGCCTCGGCGCGGCCCGCGACCCCCTCGAGCGTCGACGCGGCCGACGACTGCAGCAGGTGGGCCGGAACGTGCGCCAGGGCCACGATCGCAGCCACCGCGAGCAGCATCGGGAAGCGCCCGCGCAACGCCCGGACACCCGTGCGGATGGCCTCCCGCGCCGAGAGGACGGGCGACGCCGGGCGCGGTCCGGGGTCTCCGGGTGGGTGCATGCCGTCAGGCTACGCGGCCCGCCGGCGCTACGCTCCGCGCCGCGGGCCGTCGCCCGCCCTCCACACATGGCACTCCCACACCTCACCGACGAGCAGACCCGCACCTGGAGCCGAGAGGAGAAGGACCGCTGGTGGCTGGAGAACGTCTTCCGCGGCAACATGCCGCAGCTGACCATCCGCGCCGGCATCACCGGATTCCTGCTCGGGGGCATCCTGAGCGCCACCAACCTCTACATCGGGGCGAAGACCGGCTGGACGCTCGGGGTGGGCGTGACCAGCGTCATCCTGTCGTTCGTGATCTTCCGCGCCATCTCGCGGATCGGCGCGTCCAGGGACATGACGATCCTGGAGAACAACGCCGTGCAGTCGATCGCCACCGCGGCCGGCTACATGACGGGGCCCCTCATCAGCGCCCTGATGGCCTACATGTTCGTCACGAACGAGACGATGGAGTGGCACAAGATGCTCGTCTGGAACGTGGTGGCGAGCATCCTCGGGGTGCTCGTCGCGTTCCCGATGAAGCGGCGCTTCATCAACGACGAGCAGCAGCCCTTCCCCGAGGGGCGTGCCTGCGCGGTGGTGCTGGACTCGCTCTACCCGGACGCTCCGGCCGGCGGCACCCGCAACCTGGACGAGGCGGGCATGCCCATCGAGCGCGCCGACGGGCGCGCCGCGGACGGCGCGATCGGCGCGGGGATCTTCAAGGCGAAGGCGCTCGGCTACGCGGCCGGCATCGGCGCGCTGTGCCAGATGCTGGTGGCGGCCGGCTACATGGCCGTGCTCCAGATCTCGGTGCTCGGCACCTCCAAGGCCAAGGACACGCTGGTGCACCTGATCCCCGAGCGGCTCGACAAGTGGATCTACGACCGCGGCTGGATCCCGTCGGTCTCGGGGATCTCCCTCCAGAACCTGGGGATCACGCTGGCATTCGACCTGAGCATGTTCGGGGCGGGCGGCCTGATGGGCATGCGCATCGCCAACAGCCTGGTGATCGGCATGGTTCTCAACTTCGCGGTGCTCGCGCCCGTCATGATCCACCAGGGAGAGATCCTGCCCAAGAACTTCGCGGCGATCGCCGCGGCGGACGGGAGCTACGACATGGCCGCGGCCGTGTTCGGCCGCCCGCACCTCACCAACACGTGGTGCCTGTGGTGGGGCGTCTCCATGATGCTCACCGCGTCGATGTTCGGCCTCTTCGCCAAGCCCAAGGTGCTGCTCTCGGCGTTCACCGCGCCCTTCGCCGCCAAGGCCAAGGACGGCGGCGACTGCCTGCGCGGGATCGAGCTCCCGCTCAAGGTGAGCTTCGTCGGCATCCCGGTGTTCAGCGCGCTCATCATCTGGCTGAACCACGAGTGGTTCGGCGTGGACCCGCTGCTCGGGGCGCTGTCGATCCCGCTGATCATCGTCCTGACGCTGATCGCGGCCAACGCGACCGCGCTCACCTCGACGACGCCCACCGGCTCGCTCTCCAAGATCACGCAGTTCACCTTCGGCGCGCTGCAGCCGACCAACCCGGGCACCAACCTGATGACCGCGGGCGTCACCACCGAGGTCGCCTCGAACGCGTCCAACCTGCTCATGGACATCAAGCCGGGCTACATGCTCGGCGCGAAGCCGCGGCAGCAGGCGTGGGGCCACTGCATCGGCATCCTCGCGGGCGCCATCGCCTCCACCCCGCTCTTCTTCATCCTGTTCATGTCGAACAAGGCGCCGGAGACGACCATCGAGGCGCACATCACCGAGCAATGGGCCGTCCCCGGGGCGCTGCAGTGGGCCGCGATCTCCAAGGTGATCGAGGGCATGGGCAAGAACACGGGCGACATGCCGCTCGTCCAGACGGTCGACGGCATCCGGAAGCTCTGGGGCGTCCTCCCGGTCTCGGCGGCCTGGGCGATGCTCTGGGGCGCGGTGGCCGCGCTCGTGCTCGAGGCGCTCCGCGCCGCGAGCCGCGGGCGCTTCCCGCTGTCGGCGGTGGGCATCGGCCTCGGCGTGGTGCTGCCGCCGGAGAGCACGATCATGATGTGGCTGGGCGCCGCGTTCTTCTCCGCGATGGAGCACCGCTACCTGCGGCGCGCCGGCGAGTTCGGCTGGAGGCTCTGGGTGGACTCGAAGGAGGCCGTCTGCGCGGGGCTGATCGCCGGCTGGGCGCTCCTCGGCATCGGCGACGGGCTGATCGCCGCCTTCGTGCCGTACCCCGACGAGACCCCGGCCGCGGTCGCGCCGGCGGAGCCGCCCGCTCGCGCGGATCCGGCGCCCGCGCCGCAACCGGCCCCCGCCCCCGCCGCGAATCCCTGAGCGAGGAGCACCCACCATGGCCAAGGCGATCGTCGACCCGTCCGAGCTGCGCCGCTTCGCGCAGGAGCTGAAGAAGTTCTCCGTGGACCTGCAGCAGCAGACCGCCATCCTGAACGCCCGCATGTCGACGCTGGCGCAGACCTGGCGCGACCAGGAGCAGGCCAAGTTCGCCGACGAGTTCGAGAACACCGTCCGCACGCTGCAGCGGTTCATCTCGGCCTCCGAGGTGCACGTGCCGTACCTGCTCCGCAAGGCGGACGCGGCCGACGCCTACCTCAACCAGCGCTGACGATGGGCGAGCAGGTCAGGGTCGCCGACCTCCAGACGATCGAGCGCCTGCGCGCCGACGTCGTCCGCGCCGCGGAGGCGTTCGAGATGGCGCTCTCCGAGGCGCAGTCGGAGATCGACCGGGCCGCGCTGTGGCTGAACGACCAGCGGCCGGACGAGCTGCGCCGGCAGGTGCGGCGGACGCAGGACGAGATCGTCGCGTGCAAGACGGCGCTCTTCAACAAGCAGGAGATCAAGGCGTCGCCCGAGGCGCGCCC
>JBILFU010000026.1:0-13623 GCA_044351405.1 Phycisphaerales bacterium | reverse complement strand
CCGCCCTCCGGGAACGGCGGCGCGCAGAACTACGGCGCGGGATTCCTCCCGGCCATCTACCAGGGCACGCGGGTCGGCATGGAGCGCAGCGCCCGGCGCCAGGGCGGCGAGTCGGGGGTGCCGAACCTCCGCAACGGGACGCTGACGGACGCCCAGCAGCGCGAGCAGCTGCGGTTCGTGCAGCTGCTCAACAAGGAACGCATGCGGCGCACGGACGACGACGACCAGGTCGAGGGCGTGATCGAGAGCTACGAGCTCGCCTTCCGCATGCAGGCGGAGATGCCCGACCTGATGGACGTCGCCCGGGAGGACCGCAAGACGCTCGAGATGTACGGCATCGGCGAGGGCGACGACGGCTTCGCCCGCCAGTGCCTGCTTGCGCGCCGCTTCGCGGAGAAGGGGGTGCGCTTCATCGAGGTGAACCAGGGCGGCTGGGACACGCACCGCAACCTGAAGTCGGACCTGGAGCGGCAGGCGGCCGCCATCGACCGGCCGATCGCGGCGCTGCTCGCGGACCTCAAGCGCCGCAGGATGCTCGACAGCACGCTGGTCGTGTGGGGCGGCGAGTTCGGCCGCACGCCCTACGCGCAGGGCCCGGACGGCCGCGACCACAACCACAGGGGCTTCACCATGTGGGTGGCCGGCGGCGGCACCAAGGGCGGGTTCAGCTACGGCGCGACCGACGAGCACGGCATCGAGGCGGTCGAGGGCAGGATGGACACGCACGACTGGCACGCGACGCTCCTGGCGCTCCTGGGCATCGACCACGAGCGCCTCACCTACCGCTACGCCGGCCGCGACTTCCGCCTGACCGACGTGAAGGGCAACGTGCACTCCGGCATCTTCGCGTGAGAAAATCACCCGGGGCGGCATGTACGGATTTCCGGGAAATCCGTACATGCTGCCCCGGGTGATTTTCGCGGCGATATCGTGACGGGCGGCCTCCGCCATGGACACCAACGCCCCGGCATCGCACGTCCCCGCCGCACTCGCCCTGCTCGGATTCCCCTACGCGGCGCTACTCGGGGTGCGCGCGCTCCGACCAGGACGCGGGCTGGGTCCGATGTACGGGGCATCGCTGCTCGCGCTGGCGCTGTTCGGCTTCCTTGCGTGGCTCGGGATCGAGGTCGGCCTCCCGCTCACCGTCGGCGGCGGCACCTCCGAGACCCGCGTCGTCGACATCCCGGTCCTGCGCACCGTGGCGGAACTCGCCGCGGCGTCGGCGCTGGCCTCGCTACTGGTGCAGGCGCTTGACCTGGCGCTCCGCTCGCGCGGGCTGGACCGCCTGCTGCAGTTCCAGCGCATGGCGCTCTGGCTGGTCGGCGTGGTCGCCGGACTGGTGGTGATCTACCAGGTGCACTTCGCCGAGACGCTGCCGGTGCGCACGGCGGTGCTCTCGATCGGCGGTGCGTCGGTTTTCGTCGTGGGCCTGGCGCTGCAGTCGGCGCTCGGGAACGTCTTCGCCGGGTACGGGCTCCAGGCCTCGAAGGTCTTCCGCAAGGGCGACTTCGTGATGGTCGGCACGCCAGGGTCGGGCGGCGTGGTCGGCACGGTGTGGGACAGCACGCTCGCCACCACGCGCGTCCTGACCCGCGACGGCCACATGATGGTCGTCCCGAACGGGCAGCTGCTCGCCAGGGAGTTCCGCAACCTCGACCAGCCGTCGCGGCGGCTCCGCGAGCACGTGCGCGTGGGCATCGCCTACGACGTGCCGCCGGCGGTGGTCAAGGACGCGGCGCTTCAGATCCTGCGCACGGAGCCGCACGTCCTCCGGGACCCGGCCCCGGCCGTGTGGCTCGCCGACTTCGGCGACTCCTCGATCGCGTACGAGCTGGTCTTCTGGATCCCCGGCTACTCCGAGCGCGACGACACCCTCGACAGCGTCCGCACGCGGCTCTGGTACGCGCTCCAGGACGCGGGCATCGAGATCCCCTTCCCGATCCGCACCGTGCGCATGGCGAGCGCCGACGAGGAGCGTGCCCGGGCGGCCGCCACCCAGGACCGCGTCGAGACCGCGGACCGGGCGCTGCGCGCCTGCCCGCTCTTCGACGAACGTGCCATGGCGGGGCAGGAGCGCCGCGAGCTCGCGCGCGCCGCCGGCGTCGTCAGCCTGGGCCGCGGCGAGCCGCTGGTCCGCCGCGGCGAGGCCTCGGATGCGATGTTCGTGGTCGCCGAGGGGCGGTGCGAGGTCGTGCTGCCCTCGGGCGAGCGCATCGCGGTCGAGCCGGGCGGCCACTTCGGCGAGGTGGCGCTCGTCACCGGCCAGCCGCGCACGGCGGACGTTGTGGTCGCCTCGGACTCCGCCACCGTGCTCCGGCTGCCGCGCGCGAGCGTCGCGCCGATCCTCACGCGCCGCCCGGAGTTCGGCACGCGCATCGAGTCCGTCGCCCGCGAGCGCCGCGACGCCGCCGTGGGGCCGGATGCGGCGGGACCGGCCCCGCACGGCACCGTCGGCTTCTTCACGGCGCTCCTGCGCCTGCTGCGGCCCTTCTGAGCACCGTTCCCGCGGGCCGCCGGGGTAGGATCCGGCATGCGGACTTCCATGGAGATCCCGACGGCAACGGCCGCGGAACTGCAGCCCCGGGAGGGCGAGGACCAGCCGGCGGCGGTGCTGCGCGTCGTCGGCGCGCTCGGGGGCATCGCGCAGACGCTCCGGCCGAACGGGCGCGCGGGCACGGTGATGGTGACCGAGCCGTCGCTCGTGAGGCAGGTGCTGGTCCGCGGCTCGATGGACGAGGACCTCGGGCTGATCCGCAACTTCGCGCTGCGAACCGCCGCGCCGCACGGCCTGATCTCGCTCACCGGCCCGGAGCACCGCAAGGTGCGCGTGGCGGCGGCGCCCTGCTTCCGGGGCACGGGCCTCGCGCCGCTCGAGGACGCGCTCGACCGTCGTCTCGAGCGCGGGCTCGACGACTGGCCGACCGGGGCGCCGGCACCGGGCTCCAAGCTCGTCCTCGACCTCCTGACGAAGGTCTTCATGGAGTGGATCCTCGGCCCGCTCGACCCTGCGCGCGAGGCGGAGCTCTGCACCGCGGAGCAGTCGCTCCTGGAGGTGTTCCACCACGCCGTGCCGGACCTCAACCAGCTCTGGCCGGCCGCGGACGGCGACGGCCCGATCTCCTTCGAGGAGATGGTGAACCGCTTCTTCCGGCTGCGCACGCTGATCTCGGACACGGTCGAGCGCGGGCCGCAGGGCATGATGGCGCAGCTCGACCAGATGCTCCCGCCTCAGGGCGATGGCCTGCCGCGCAGCGCGCAGCTCACGGACCACGCGATCCACCTGCTCCTGGCCGGGCTCGACACGGTGTCCCAGACCACGGGCCTGCTGCTGCACCACCTCGGCCACGATCCGCGCGTCGGGGACGCGATCGCCGACGAGGCAGCCGCCGCCGACCGGCCGTTCACGGAGGCGGCGATCAAGGAGATCCTGCGCCTCTACGCGGGCGTGCCCGTCGCCGTGCGCGTCACGGGAGCGCCCGTCGAGTTGCGCGGCCACGTCGTCCCGGCGCACCGGCCGCTCATGGCGTTCCTGATCTGCATGCAGCGCGACGGCCGGTTCTTCGACCGCCCGCTCGAGTTCCTGCCGGAGCGCTGGCTCGAGGGCACGACGCTGCGGATGGACCAGTCCGCGTACATGCCCTTCGGCAGCGGGCCGCACATCTGCATCGGCGAGACCGCGGCCAAGCTCATCATGCGGCGGCTGGTGCCGGCGGTGTGCTCGCGCTTCCGGATCGCGACAGAGGAGCCCGGGCTCGTCCCCGTTCTGGTGCGGATCGTGGCGCTTCCGATGCGGCAGCCGCGCATCACGCTCTCCGCGAGGGGGTGAGCCGATGACGGCCGCCGCCCTCCTTGTCCTGACCGTCCTGGCCCAGGCGTCGCCGGCCGCAGCGGTGCCGCCTGCCCGGGCCGCTCCGACGGCCTTCCGCCACGTGCTCGTGGTGAGCGTCGACGGCCTGCGGCCGGACGCGATCGACGGCCCCGAGGACGGGGAGCTCCCGGGCTTCCGCCGACTGCTGCGCGGGCCGCACACGCTGCAGGCGCGCGCGGACGCGGATCTCACGATCACGCTCCCGAACCACGTCTCGATGGCGACCGGCCGGCCGGTCGCGGGCCCGGAGGGCCACGGCTGGACGGAGAACGGCGATCCGCCGGCGGTGCGCCACGGCGGCACGCTCCACAGGCGCAAGGGCGCCTACGTCGCCAGCATGTTCGACGTCGCGCACGACCACGGCGCGGCCACGGCGGTGATCGCGACGAAGAGCAAGTTCGTGCTGCTCGCCCAGAGCTTCGACGAGGACGGGGGCGCCGCCGACACGGTCGGGAGCGACGACGGCAAGGACAAGGTCGACACGTTCACGAGCACCCGCACGTCGCGCATGGCCCGGGACGCGGCGGTGGCCTGGCTGCGCGCGCAGACCGGACGATCGCTCGCCATGGTGCACTTCGGGGCGCCGGACTTCGCCGGCCATGCGTCGGGATGGGATCTCCGCCCGGGCTCGCCGTACCGCGCGGCGGTCGCCGAGGTCGATGCGGAGCTCGCGGCGCTCCTCGCCGCGATCGACGCCGACGACTCGCTCCGCGGCAGCGTCGCGGTGGTCGTGACCGCGGACCACGGCGGCGGCGTCCCCTACCTGACGCACACGGAGCGGGAGGCGCCGGAGAACTTCCTCATCCCCTTCATCGTCTGGCTGGGATCGGACCGCGCCGCGGCCGAGCTCTCCGCGCTCAATGCCGACCGGCGCGCGACCCTGCCCTCGAGCGCGTACGCGGCAAACGACGCATCACCGCCACCGATCCGCAACGCGGAGGCCGGCAACCTCGCGCTGCAGCTCCTGGGGCTCCCGCCGATCCCGGGCTCGGTCGCCAACGCGCGGCAGGACCTCGTCCTCGCGGAGCCGGCGGCGGGAGCGGCCGGCGGATCGCGCGGCAACGGGTCGCCGCAGGATGGCGGCACGCGATGACGCAGGCACTCGGCACGCTCCACGTGTTCCACGCCTTCGAGGCCGCCCGCGCGATCGACCTCGATGCCGCCGAGCGCCGGGTGCGCGGCGCCGGGCGCGCCGGGCTCGCCGCCGGCGAGCGGAACGTCGGGGGCGCGGACATCGAGCCGAGGCCGCTGCGGCTGTCCGTCGCGTGCGCGCCGGTCGCCTGCGGCGGGCACTCGTCGGAGGCCTCGGCACGGGTCACGCTGTTCGACTTCGGCGCGATCTCGGTGCGGCTCGACATCCCGGTCGCCGGCGACCCTGCATCCCTGCCGGCGCTCGCGCGCGCGGCGGTCGGGAATGCCGCCCTGCTGGATGCGGCAAGACGCGTGGCGCGCGAGGCACTCGAGGCCGCCGGACCCGCGGCGGAACGCGCGCAGCTCGCGGACCGGGCCGAGGACTACGCGGTCCTCGCCCTGGCCCCGGCGGACGGCGACCCCCGCGCCGTGCTCCCCGACGGCCTGCTCGCCCGGATCCTCCGCGCCGAGGAGGGCGAGCTCTCCGCGGAGGAGATCCGCGACGCCACCGCCGCCGCGGTGAGCTATTCCCCCGCCGACGCGGCGATCGTCGACTGGAACTGCGCCGTGGTCCTCGACCGCCGCCCGGAGGAGGCGCTCGCCGTGCTCGAGTTCGCCAACGTGGAGCTCGTCGAGATGCGCTTCCTCGACGACCGCCTCGACCGCGCGCTCGACGAGGCCCACCGGACCGCGGCCGAGAGCCTCCGCGGGCCGCGCATCCTCGCGGTGCGGACCATCCGCAACGCCCGGCGGATCGCCGAGCTGCAGCTCGATGCCGCCGGGCTGTACGAGAGCGTGAACAACGCGCTCAAGCTCTTCGGCGACCAGTGGCTCGCACGCCTGCACGACGCGGCGACCCGGCGGCTCCGGATCGAGGACTACGAGCGTTCCGTGCTCCGCAAGCTCGAGGCGCTCGACAGCGTCTACGGCAAGCTCCGCGACCGCCAGGTGCAGGTCCGCGCGGAGATCCTCGAGTGGATCATCATCGCGCTGATCGCGGTCGAGATCCTGCTCTTCCTGGGGTGAGGCACGGCCTCAGGCCCGCGCGTCGGCCCTCACCTTCGCCGAGACCGCCTCCTCCGCGGCCTCGCGCTGCCGCTCCGGCAGTTCCCTGCGCTGCGGCGCGGCGTCCCAGATGCGCGCGGCAAGGCGGGTGAAGGGCATCGTCTGCACCCAGACCCGCCCGGGACCCCTCAGCGTCGCGAAGAACACGCCCTTCCCGCCGAACACGAGGGTCGGCAGGTTCCCGACCACCTGGACGTCGAAGTCGACGCCCGGCTCGTAGGCCACCACGCATCCCGCGTCGACGCGGAGCGTCTCGCCTGCCCCGAGCGTCCGCTCGACGAGCGACCCGCCCGCGTGCGCGAGCACGGTCGAGCCCGGCGCGGTCGCCCGGATCCGCTGCAGCACGAATCCCTCGCCGCCGAAGATCCCCGCGAGCACGTTCCGCTGGAACGCCACCGTCACCTCCACGCCGAGCGATCCGCACAGGAAGGCGTCGCGCTGGACGATGATGCCGTCCGGATGGCGGTCGAGGTCGATGCGCACGATCGAGCCCGGGAACGGCGCGGCGAACCCGACGTCGGCCGGCGAGGTTGCCTCGTTCACGAAGCGCGTCACGAACAGCGTGTCGCCCGCGATCCGGCGCTTGATCGCCTCGGCCACGCTGGCGACGATCGACGGCGAGTCCCCGCGCGTGGTGAGGCCCGTCTCGAGCCGCACGCCGTCGGCTGCGAAGAGCATCGAGCCCGCCTCCCCGACCACGCCCTCGCCCGGCGGCAGCGTCACCACGGCAGCCTGCACGGAGTCGCCCGTCACCTTCCACGCGATCGAATGCGCCTTGCTCATGCGGGTGATCGTACGGCGCGCGGGACGGGGATACGATCCTGCGCATGGATCCCGCGCGCCTCGCGGCCGCCGCGATCGCGGCCGTCGTCCTCGCCTGCTCCGGGTGCAATACCGTGAGCGGCACCAACCGCTCGCAGCTCAACGTGCTCTCCGAGTCCGAGGAGCACCGGCTCGGCGACGAGGCCTACCTGGAGGCGCTCGGGGCCAAGGGCGTGAAGCGCATCACCTCGGGTCCCGACCATGACCGCGTGCAGCGGATCGCCGCGCGGATCGAGGACGCCTCCGAACGGCTGCATCCCCGCGCGGTGCGCGACTTCCGCTGGGAGTGGTCGGTGATCGAGGACGACGCGACGGTGAACGCCTGGGCGCTCCCGGGCGGCAAGTCGGCCGTGTACACGGGCATGCTCCGGATGGCGAGGAACGACGACGAGCTGGCGGTGGTGATGGGCCACGAGGCGTCGCACGCGATCGCGCGCCACGCGGGCGAGCGGATCTCGGGGAACCTGGTGGTCCAGGGCGCGCTGCAGGGTGCGGGCGCCGCGCTCGGGGACATGAGCCCGGCTGCGCAGCAGGCGACGATGGCCGCCCTCGGCCTGGGCTCGAACGTCGGCGTGCTCCTTCCCTGGAGCCGGATGCAGGAGAGCGAGGCGGACGAGCTCGGGCTCCTCATCGCCGCGGACGCGGGCTACGACCCCCGCACCGCCATCGACCTCTGGACGCGGATGGGCCAGCAAGGGGGCTCGCCGCCGGAGTTCCTCTCGACGCACCCGAGCGAGAACACCCGGATCGCGCGCCTCGAGCGGCTGATGCCGCGCGCGATGCAGGTCTACGAGGCGGCGCGGTCCTCGAGCCGCTGAGACGCCGGCGGCGCCGGCGGCGCGCCGTACCGCTCGCGCCGCGCCCTCAGCCTGCGGCGCCGACGCGCGCCAGTCCCCGCATCCGCTCCCCGGCGGCGCGCAGCGTCTCGGGCGTCTTGCAGAACGCGAAGCGCACCAGCGACGACGCCTCGGCGTCCCTGGAGCCGTCGGCACCGGGCGCGAAGAACGCGCTGCAGGGGATGCACGCGACTCCCTCGCGCTCGACGAGCCGCCGCGCGAACTCGACGTCGGTGGCGTGCCCGAACCGCGCGTGCGGCGCGAGCACGAAGTAGCTGCCTTCCGGCACGAAGGGGTCGAAGCCGCTTGCGCGAAGCTCGGCAAGCAGCAGGTCGCGGCGAGCCCGGTAGTCGCGGCGCAGCTCCTCGTAGTAGGACCGCGGCGCCGCGAGCGCATCGACCGCGGCCCGCTGCAGCGGCGTCGCGCTGCAGAAGGTCAGGAACTGGTGCGCCGAGCGGATGCCCGCCGTGAGGTTCGGCGGCGCGATCGTCCAGCCGATCTTCCATCCGGTGAGGCTGAACGTCTTGCCGAGGCTCGACATCACCACCGTGCGCTCCCGCATCCCGGGAAGCGCGGAGATGGAGACCGGCGGCTCGCCGTACCAGATCTCCTCGTACACCTCGTCGGAGATCACCAGGCAGTCCGCCGCGCGGGCGATCGCGGCGATGCCCTCGAGCTCGGCGCGCGTCAGGACGCGTCCGGTCGGGTTGTGCGGGCTGTTCACGAGGATCGCCTTCGTCCGGGGGCCCACCGCGCGCCGGAGCTCCTCGAGCGGGAACGCGAAGTCGGGTGCGCGGAGCCGCACCGCGCGGACGGTCCCGCCCGCCATCGCCACGCACGCGGGATAGGAGTCATAGAAGGGCTCGACCAGCACCACCTCGTCGCCCTCGTCGACCAGCCCGAGGATCACCGCCGCGATCGCCTCGGTGCAGCCGCTCGTCACGGTGACCTCGGCGTCCGGGTCGACCTCGATGCCGCTCGTCGCGCGGAAGCGGGCCGCGATCGCGCGCGTTGCCTCCGGCAGCCCGAAGGTCCGCGCGTACTGGCCGTGGCCCTCGCGGATCGCGCGGATGCCGGCATCCTTGACGAACTCCGGGCCGTCGAAGTTCGGGAAGCCCTGCCCGAGGTTCACGGCACCGTGCTGCACGGCCAGCCGGCTGATCGTCGCGAACACGCTCTCGCCGAACGGACGCAGGCGGGCGGAGGTGCCGAAGGCTCGGGTGCTCATGGCGCGATCATATTCCGCGCGCGAGCCGGTCCGCGATCGACTCGATCCGGCCGCGCGGCCGCAGCCAGTCGACGAACGCGGCGAACCTCTCGCACATCCGCTCGCCGTCGACGCGGCGCACGTGGAGGGGCAGCCCCTCCCGCGAGAGGTCGACGAACTCCCACGGATGCCAGAACAGGTTCAGGATGCCGTCGCGGGCAAGGCACCGGGCGCACGCGTCCCGCACGACCGGCATGGGCAGGTTCTTCCACGCAAGCCAGAAGAGCGGCAGCCGCAGGGCGGGCGACGTCGAGATCGGGAACTCCGCGATCGCCCCGCTGCGGTACGGCGTGCGCGGCGCGCGCAGGTTCGAGTAGCGCCCCGGCAGCCAGATCGGGTTCACGGAGCTGTCGTAGGCGTAGCCCGCCGCCGCGATCGCCGCGGGATCCGTCCGCTGCAGCCGCGGGCGCCGGAAGCCGAGCACCTCCTGCCCGCTCGTCTCGCGGAGGATCGCGCGGCTCGATGCCAGGTCCGCCTCGCGGAAGCTGGCGTGGAAGTGCGCGTGGCTCGCGATCTCGTGGCGCTCGGCCGCGCGGCGCTGCAGCCCGGGGTGCGCGAGCGCGAAGTTCGCGGTCGTGAACATGGTGGTGCGCACGCCGAGCGAGTCGAGGAGGTCGAGCACCCTCGCCTGGCCGTGGCCGCCCACCTCCATCTGCTGGGCCATCGACATCGTGCGCCCCCGCGAGACGGGCGCGTCGAACTCCTCGACGTCGAAGCTCAGGAGGATCGAGGGCTCCACTACGATCGGAGGATACGTGCCATGACGACTCCCACGCCGAATCCCGCGATCGCGCTCGAGGTGCTCCTTGAGGACCCGTCCTTCGCGGTGGTCGCGAAGCCGGCGGGCATCGTGAGCGAGCCGGGGCTCGGGCACGCGGGCGACACCGTGATGAACGGCGCCTTCGCGCGCTGGGGCGCGCGGCTCGCGCCGCTCGGCGAGGCGCGAGACCACGGGCTCCTCCACCGCCTCGACCGCGACACGAGCGGCGCGCTCGTCATCGCCCTCGACGCCGCCGCATACGACGCGATCCGCGCCCAGTTCGAGGCGCGCACCGTCCGCAAGCGCTACCTGGCGATCGTCGACGGGAAGCCGCCGCGCGGCGAGGGAACGATCGACCTGCCGCTCGAGGAGGTTCGCCGTGGCGACATGAAGGTCTCGATGGTCAACCGCCGCGGCGCCGGCCGGCCGGCCATCACGCGCTGGCGCACGCTCGCCTCGGCGGGCGGGCGTGCGCTCCTCGACGTCGCGATCGAGACGGGCCGGCTGCACCAGATCCGGGCGCACATGGCGGAGCTCGGCTGCCCGGTGCTCGGCGACCGCGTCTACCGGGTCGACATGCCCCCGAACACGAGCAGGCCGCCGCGGGGACGCGCCGCCGCCCCGCTCGCCCTGCACGCGGCGTCGATCGCGTTCGCGCACCCGGCCACGGGCGCTCCCGTCGAGGTGACCTGCCCTGTCCCCGGGCAGTTCGCCGAGGCGTGCCTCAGCGCGGGGCTGACGCTGCCTCGCGCGTTCGCGCCGACTCGCGCGTGATCCGGTCCACCGCCTTCATCACCGTCTTCGGGTCGAGGGCGTGGGTCGCCGTACGGTCGTAGCGAGCGATGTTCAGGCCGACGGCGTCCCCGTCGAGGTCGACGACCGGACCGCCGCACTGGTCCGGCCAGACGATCGCGTCGTGCGCGAGGACGGGCCCGAACCCGCTCGACACCGAGGAGATGGGGGTGCGGGTGTTCCCGCGGCTCCGCTCCCCGCCCTCGGAGGGCGGTCGCCGGCGCAGTTCGGCAGGGATGCGCTCCACCCGGATCCCGCGCAGCACCTCGAGTTCCACCGTCTCCCCGATCGCCCGGTCGGCAAGGAGCCTTCGCAGGCCCATCCGCCCCTCGGGCGCCCGGCCGTCGACTGACAGCACCACGTCGCCCTCGCGGAGCCCCGCTGCCGCGGCGGCGCTGCCCTCGCGCACCTCCTCGATTCGGGCACCCTCCGAGCGTCCGCCGGCCAGCGCGGGATCGACTTCCGCAAGGGCCGTGGACACGCCCAGGTACGGCATGGACGCAAGGTCCCGCTCGCTCTCCCGGCGCGCGATCGACGCGAAGCCGAGGGCGGGCCCGGAATCGTCGAACCGCGGCGTCAGGAGCACCTGCCCAGGCGCCACCGGCCGGGAGCGCGCCCAGCGGATCGCAGGGAGCGACAGCCCGTCGGCGCGCAGCACCGCCAGGTCGAGGATCGGGTCCGTCCCCACGACCTCCGCCGTCGCCGAGCGTCCGTCGGCGGTGACCACGCGCACGGTGCCGTCGCGCCAACCGGAGGGAAGCTCCGATCGCTTGGTGACCAGGTGGCCGTCGCCGTCCACGGCGGTCGCCACGCACGCGGTGCCGCCCTCCTCGACCACGCGCACCATGGAGCGCCGGGCGTCCGCGGCCACCTCGCCGAGCGGAACCGACCGCTGGACCGCCATCCGGCCCGCGGCGTTGCCGCCGTGCACGAAGTCCGTGGCGATCTGGTCGGGCTCCTCGCCGTCCGCGCGCGGCAGACGGAACTCCTCCTCGTCGCGCCCGGAGAGGAACTCGGGCATGCGCTCGCGCAGGCGGTCGATCGGCGTGGCGGCGTTCTGCCACGGCTGCCGTCCGCAGCGGGTGTTCACGGCCACCACCTCGCCGCCCAGGCTGAACGCGGGGCCGCCCGAGTCGCCGGCGTCGATCGGCGCGTCGATGAGCATCTCCCCCGGAGCGCTGCGCATCACCCGCCCCACGCGCACGAGGGCCGGCCGCGGCTCGTCGGCCGGTCCGTGCGTGAACCCCATGGTGACCACCCAGTCGCCCGCCTCCACGGCGGCGCTCGTCCCGAGCGGCGCGCATGCGAGCTCGCGTCCCTCCGTGTCGAGCTTCACCAGCCCGCAGTCGAGCGCGCCCACCTCTGCCTGCCCGAGGCTGATGCCGGAGAGCTCGGTGCCGTCGGCAAGCTGCGCCAGGATCCGCTTGCCGGAGCGCTTGGCCAGGTGCCCGCAGGTGACCACCAGCCCGTCGGGCGTGATGACGACTCCCGAGCCGGTCGCCGACGCGCGCCGCTCGCGCGTCCGGAGGTTGACCACCGCGGGCAGCACGCGGGCGGCCATGGGCACCGTCACTGCCTCCAGGCGGCGGAGGTCCTCGACCGATTCCACGCGTCCCGCGAAGTCGGTCCGCGCGGCGGAGGCAAGCGAGAGGATGGCCGCGGCGAGCAGCACCTCAGTGCGCCGCGGCGCCTGCCCCGAGCGCCCTGACGCGCATGTTTCGGAACATGACCACGTCGCCGTGGTCCTGGATCGCGATGTGCCCCGAGGGCTTGGTGCCGAAGTTCGGCATCGACGCGAACTTGCTTCCCGCGACGCGGTCCCTCCACGCCTTGCTCGCCATGTCGAACTCCGCCGTGGTGACGCCGTTCAGGCGGTAGACCACCTTGGTCCCGGCCACCTTGATGTACGCGGTGTTCCACTCGCCCGCCGGCTTCACCGCGCCCATGGGCGCCGGGTAGAGCGCATAGCAGGCGCCCGCGCTCGTCAGGCGGCTCTTGCCGTCGCCGTGGCGCTCGTCGTCGAGGACCTGCATCTCGGGACCGGTCTCCCACGGCGCGCCGAACTCCTCCGACACGTGCCACATGATGCCGCTGTTGCCGCCGGGCGCGACCTTCCAGTCCACCTGGAACTCGAAGTCGCCGTACTGGTCCTTGGTGACGATGTCGCCGCCCTTGCCGCGCAGCACCAGCGCGCCGTCCTCCACCTTCCACTCGGCCGGGAAGTCCGGGCGCCGGAAGCCCCGCAGGTGCGCGGAGGGATCCCCGCCGTCGAAGAGCACGGTCCAGCCGTCGCCGGAGCCGGCAGGGGCATCGGGCGCCTTGCGGGCGGCGGAGCAGCCGGCAAGGGCGAGTGCGAGCGGGACCAGGACGACGGAGTGGCGGATCTGGCTCATGGCTTTGCGGTCTGCGGGGGCGCGGCGACGGGCGCGGGCCTGGGAATGACGGTGATGCGCGTCGCGCCGTCGCGCGCAAGCAGCACCGTGGCGGAACGGTCGTCGGTCGCGGCCTTCATGGGTGCGCCGTTCACCTTCACGTCGACCGCCGGGCGGTCGCCGGTGGCGGCCAACTGGACCGGCACCTCGATCGACAGGCCCGGCGGCAGCGACACCACCTCGAACGCGAACTCGATGGAGCCGTCCTCGAACGCGCGGGACCGCGCGTCCACCACCGCGCTCGCGCCGGAGCGTTCGCGCATCGTGTAGCGGCTGCTTGCCGGAGGGACGCCGGTCAGCACGGTCTCCGCGGCGACGGGCGCGCCGTCGCGCAGCATGACCGGCGTCGGAATCCCCATCCACGGAACCAGGACGACCAGCGAGTCGCGGCGGTTGTTGCCGGTGAGCCGGCCGGGGCGCGCCTCGGGATCGGATCCGCTCAGGACCTCGCGGACGCAGCCCTGGGCCAGCGCCAGGGCCATGCACCCGGCACAAAGGCCGAGAACGGCAGCGTTTCGAAGAAGCGGCGGCCTCATGGTCGACATCCTATTCCATGGGACAGCGGGCCTCGCACCTGATTTCGGCTGCCTTCGTTCTCGGCGCCGCCTCGAGCGCCTCCGCCGTAGTCGACCCCGGAACGATGGTCCGGG
>JBILFU010000214.1:0-3884 GCA_044351405.1 Phycisphaerales bacterium | reverse complement strand
CGCGCCCCGAGGCGGCGGAGGCCGTGGCCGCGCTGCACGCGATGGGCGTGCGGCCGGTCGTGATGCTGACCGGCGACAACGCCGAGGTCGGCCAGGCGATCAGCCGGCTCGTCGGCGCGGACGAGGTGCACGCCGGGCTGATGCCGGAGCGCAAGATCGAGGAGGTGCGCGCGCTCGCCGCGCGCCACGGGAACGTCGCGATGGTGGGCGACGGCGTGAACGACGCGCCCGCGCTCGCGGCGGCGACCGTCGGGATCGCCATGGGCAAGTCGGGCACCGACGTCGCGCTCGAGGCCGCGGACGTCGCGCTGATGTCCGACGACCTGATGCGGCTTCCGTTCGCGGTGGGCGTGAGCCGCGCGGCACGCGGGATCGTGCGCCAGAACGTGGCGATCTCGATGGGAATGGTGTTCCTGCTGATCCCGCTTGCGGTCGCGGGCGCGGTCCCCATCTGGCTGGCGGTGATCATGCACGAGGGATCGACCGTCGCGGTCGTCCTCAACAGCCTGCGGCTCCTCGCCTACCGCGGGCCGGCGGCTCCCCACGCGCCGGGGGCGTAGCGGGGGTCGCGGTAGCCGGTCGCGCGGCTCAGGTAGCCGTTCGAGTAGTCGTTGTAGAACTGGTACCACCAGTCGATCGAGCCGCGCGGGGCGGTCGGGCCGGTGCGCACGGGCGCGCGGCCCGCGGCATCGGCGCGGACGCGCTCGTCGCTGCGGCGGTCGGCGAAGCGCGCGGCCTGGGCACGCGCGTCGGCAGCGTCCTGCTCCGCCTCCAGCGCGGCACGACGGTCGGCGGCCTGTCGCTCGCGCCATGCCGCTTCCTGCGCGTCGAGCTCGCGCCGCTCCTCGTCCGCCTGCGCGGCGGCGGCGCGGTCCGCGGCGTCCTCCTCGGCCTGGCGATCCGCAAGCTCGGCTGCGGCGGCCTCGTCGCGACGGCGCTGCTCCGCGGAGCGCGCGTTCGCCCAGCGGTTCCAGTACGGGTTCCATCGTCGCCACCACGCGGGCCACTCGCCCGCGGAGCCCGGCTGCGTCCACGCCCACGCCCACGCGCTCGTCCAGCCGGAGCACCACGACCAGCCCGGCCAGCCGCCCACCAGCGCCTCGGGGAGGAGCGCCGGCTGCACCGCGGCGCTCCGGCCCCGGCAATCCGGCGCGAACGTCCCCGTGTCGGCGTCGAAGGCCACCGACAGCGGGTACGGCTGCGGAAGCATCGCGAACTGGTCCTCGCCGAGCGGCACCCACGGCACCTCCCAGCCGGTGCCGAAGACCACGGCCCCGTCCTCGACGCAGGTGCCGAGGTACGCCGGCGTGTAGGCGAACGTGATCGACCCCGCGTCCGCGGCGACCACCGTCACCGCCGACAGCGGGAAGAACGGGCTGGCCGCCGGGATGGACGCGAATTCGTCCGGCAGGTCGTCGCACGCCGACCACGGCCCGGACGGCGAGTCGGCGCGGAACCACACCGCATCCTCGCAGCAGTAGTAGGCGCCGCGGCACTCGACCACGGGCTCGGACGCGTTGGCCGAGCCGCGCATTCCCGTGCCGGGGATGTCGAGCCACGCCGGCGCCCCGAACCACGCCGCGGTGCACGTGGCTGCGGATCGCACGACGCGCACCGACCGCGCCTCGCCCGCGGCCGCGACGGCCTGCACCGCCTCGGGCGTGCCGGGGACGCTGGCCTTGACCGCGTCGAACAGCCGGCCGCCGGGAAGGAGCGCGAACCCGCCCGGAAGGTCGGCGGCAGCCGCACGCCCCCACGGGCCGTCGAGGGACGCGGCTCGGAACCAGCGCCCGCAGGCGAGCACCCACCACGTCTCGGGACCCGCCGTGCGCAGGAGCGTCGGATGCGCGTTCGTCGCCCACTCGACGCCGGGCGCGACGGGCGCGAGCGCCGGGTCGCCGTCGACGGAGACCAGCACGGCGGGATCCGTGGCCGCGACCAGCGCGGGCGGCGGGCCGGCGGGCGCGGCGGAGGCCGCCGGAAGGTCGCCCGCGCCGGCGCGCGGCGCCGAGCCGAGCGCGGCGGACACGTCGACGGGCGGCGCGTCGCACGGGACGAAGTCGCGGCCGACGTCCGGCGCGGACACCCACATGGACGGACCGATCCGCGCCACCAGGTTCCCCTCCGGCGACTGCAGCAGGATCCACGGCGTGTTCACGACGCGCCCCCAGCCGCCGCGGCCGAGCGGCCGCACCCGCGGGCTGCCGTGCACCTGCAGGAGCACCGCGCGACGGCGCTCCACGCGGACGGAGGGCTGCAGGTCGCCGAGGTCCGGCGTCGACGCTCCGCGGGCATTCTCGACGCGCATGTCGTGGAGGAGCGCGCGGCGCGTGATCCCGATCGCCCGCCCGCCGATCGCGCGCTGAAGGGCGTCGACGTCGGCCTGCGGCGCGTCCGTCCCGCCGAAGGCCAGCGAGTCCACCGTGAAGGAGTGGAGCTCGAGCTCGCCGTCGTCCGCGCCCGGGGAGACGGCCGCGCGCACCGTCATCCGTCCGTCCGTGGCGGCGTCGCCGGGCGCACCCGGCTGCGTGCCGTCGCCGCGTCGCACCGGCTGATCGAAGACCACGTCGGCCGCGTACGAGCGGAAGCGCGGCGCGAAGACGGTGAACGCGCGTTCCCCGTCGCGCAGCACCTGCGGCCATGGGCCGGGGGATGCGGGTGCGGCCGACTGCCGCGGACGCACGCCGGCGGATGCGGGCAATGCCGGTGGCAGTATGGCGGCGGCTGCCGCGCAGGCTGCCGCGAGGAGGATGTCGAGCGGCCGGGCCACGCCGTCACCGTCCGCCGCGGACGCGCTCGAGCGGAACCGCGAACGACCTGGCGCGGAGGTCGCACGTGTCGCGCTGCAGCTCGAGGTCCATCGTCATGCCGCCGATCCGGACGCGGTAGGTGGCGTCGTCGTCGCCGCACACCGGCGACTCGCGGCGGGTGGTGAGCGCGAGCGTGCCTTCGTTCGGGTCGAACGCGAACGAGCCCATCACCGGACGCGGACGGTCTTTGAGCGCGATCGAGTAGAGGCCCCCCTGCGAGAAATCCACCGAGACGCTGCCGTCCGCCGCACGCCAGGTGCCGACGATCGCAGCGTCGGGCGGCGACACGTCCGGGGTCGAGCGGCAGGAGCCGGCGGCCGCAAGGGCCGCCAGCGGCGCAAGCGCACGGAGGGTCCACGCGGCGGTGCGGGCAATCGTCATGGAGGAACGGTAGCGCAGATCGATGCGCCGGGCGCTCACCCCCACGCCGGCACCGGCAGCCACCGGTCGCGGTCGGCCAGGGCCACGGTGCAGACGGGGCCGCGCACGCCGGTCGGCGGCGGCTTCGGGGGAGCCTCCGCCTGGTTGCGGGCCACCAGCGCATGGGCGGCACGGCCCACCTCCAGGTCCATCGGGTGCAGGCAGTCGATGAACTCGGCCGCCTCCGACTCCGGCGGCATCAGCCGCGCCGGCTCGTCGAGGATGCGGTAGTAGAGGCGGCAGTAGAGGTCGCGGTCCGGCAGGTGATCGGAGTTGAGGAGGAAGACGCCGGACGCGGCGAGCCCCTCGATCACGGTCCACAGCTCGTCGTGGAGGTCCTCCGCCGCGACCAGGTCCTGCGGCGGAACCGGGACGATGCGGTGCTCGAGCAGCAGGGCCCGGCTGGTCGCGGGGGGCGCCATCTCGTGGTCGTAGACCATCGTCCAGTAGGCGCGCTCCGCATCCTCGCCGCGGGCAGCGGCCTCCGCGACCAATCGATCGATCTCCGACCTGCGCTCGGCGAGCATCGCCTGCCGCAGGGTGCGGACGCCGGCTGCAAGCTCGTCGAGCTTCGCGGCCGGCAGCCCGCACGCGCACTGGCGACGGCGCGCGACCCGGCCGCGGCGCCCCTTGCCGCTCCCGCTTCCCTCCTCC
>JBILFU010000213.1:0-3904 GCA_044351405.1 Phycisphaerales bacterium | reverse complement strand
ACGATGCGGTCCGCGGTGCGCACCGCGGCGAACCCGTCCTCGGCATCCACGAACGGGCGGCGCCCGGTGCGGATGGCGTCGACGAAGTCCTCGGCCTGGAGCCTGAGGGGCTCGCCCGCCTCGACGCCGAGCGGCTCCACCTGCAGGAGGTCGAGGAAGTTAAGGTGGCTCAGGTCCGCGCCCTGCCTGAGGAGCTCCCGCACCTCGCCGATCTTGGCGATGTTCGGGCCCTTGCGCGCGACGGTCCCCTTGCGCTCGACGAAGTCGGCGCTGACGTAGGTGTCGTCGCTCATCACGCGGATCTTGCGCTCGGTCTTCATGGCCAGGCGGCTCGCGGTGACGTTGGCGACGGGCGTATAGCCGTCGGCCATGCGCGGGAACTCGAGCCGTGCGTTGCAGACGTCCTCGGCCTCGCCGAGCACGCTCACCGCGCTCGCCTTGACCTCGACCGGCTCCGCGCCGAAGAGCATGAGGAGCACGTCGATGTCGTGGATCATCATGTCGAGCACGACGCCCACGTCGACGCTGCGGAAGGTCATCGGGCTGACGCGGTCGACCTCCACGAAGCGAGGCACCAGGCTGAGCCTGCGCACCGCGACCATCACGGGGTCGTAGCGGACCACGTGCCCCACCTGGAGCATGGCGCCGCTTCGCGCGGCGGCGTCGGCGATCGCCCGCGCCTCGGCGGGCGTCGGCGCGAGCGGCTTCTCGATCATGCAGTGCACGCCCGCGGCGAGGAGCTTCTCCGCGGCCTCGCGGTGCGCGACGGTCGGCGTGGCGATCGTCACCACGTCGACGCCCGCCGCGATCAGCTCCTCGACCGTGCCGTGGCCCTTGCCGCCGTACTGGTCGACCACCTGCTGGCGGCGCTCGGGGCTCGAGTCGACGACGCCGACGAGGTCGCAGCCGGCGACCTGCGTCCAGAGACGCGCGTGGTGGCGGCCCATCTTGCCGACGCCGACGACGCCGCAGCGGAGGGTGGCGGTGGTGGTGGTCATGGCTGTTCTCCTGTTGCTCGGGGCGGGCGTCAGGCGTGCACCAGCACCCGCTCGACGGCGTTTCGGAACATCCGCAGGCCGAGCGGTTCGCCGCGGCGCTGGTGCGGGGTGAGCCGCGTCCACCGCGGGTGCTGCGTCCAGCGGACGTAGCGCTCGGGGTGCGGCATGAGGCCGAAGACGAGGCCGCTCGCGTCGCAGATGCCCGCGATGCGGCGCATGCTGCCGTTGAAATGGTCGGCGGCGTGGTAGCGGACGGCGACCTGGCCGTTCGCCTCCAGCGCGTCGAGGACGGCGTCGGACGCCACCAGGCGGCCCTCGCCGTGGGCGCTCGGTAGGAGGCCGGTGGAGTCGTCGAGCGCGATTCCCTGCGTCCACACGCAGCGCGTGCCGGCCGGGATCTCGACGCGCGTCCACGCGTCGCGGAACCGGCCCTCGGCGTTCTGCGCGAGCGCCACGGCGGGCGCTGCCGCCTCGGCGGGCCAGGGCGCGCCCACGGCCGGCCCGGGCAGGAGCCCCGCCTGCACGGCGATCTGGAAGCCGTTGCACGGGCAGATGATCGGTACGCCCCGCTCGACCGCCGCCGCGAGCGCCGGGTACAGGCTGCGGCGCATGAGGGCGCCCATGATGCGTCCCGCCGCGATGTCGTCGCCGTAGCTGAACCCGCCGGGCAGCCCGACGAGCTGGTAGCGGTCGACGCGCGCGGGGTCGCGCAGCAACTCGCTGAGGAGCACGCACTCCGGATCCGCGCCCGCCGCGCGGAAGCTCTCCGCGAGCTCGAGGTCGCAGTTGATGCCGGCCGCGGTGATGACGAGCGCCCTTGGTCCGTGCATGGTCATCCTCCGGTCGCCCCGCCCGCTGCTGCCCATGCGGTACGGAGCACGTCGATCGCGCAGGACTCGCGCGGCGTGCGCACGCCCACCACCTCGAGCGCGGGCTCCTCGGTCACGGTGCCGATCGCCGCGTGAGGGATGCCGTCGAGCCGCGCCTGCACGTCGGCGAGGTGCGCGGGCTCCACCTCAAGCAGGTAGCGGTGCGGATCCTCGGCGAACGCACGGCAGTCGTCGTTGACGTCCGCGCCGGCCGCGACCGGCACGTGCGAGAGGTCGATGCGCGCGCCCAGCCCCCCCGCGAAGCACATCTCGGCGATAGCCGGCAGCAGGCCGCCCTCGCTCGGGTCGTGCGCGGCGCGCACCGCGCCCGCCGCGATGCATGCCGCCACCGCGTGCGCCGTCCGCGCGCCGCGCGCGGGATCGACCTCCGGGAGCCGCATGTCCGCGTGCGCGCACGCGCCGAGCATGGCGCGATGGCTCCCGCCCAGGCTTGCGCCCGTCGTGCCGACGAGCACCAGCACGTTCCCCGCGCCCTTCAGGTCCATCGTGCACGCGCGCACGGCGTCCGCCACGATCGAGAACCCGGAGACGAGCAGCGTCGGCGGGATCATGATCGTCCGCCCGTCCTGCGTGCGGAACTGGTTCTTCAGGCTGTCCTTGCCGCTGATGAACGGCGCGCGGTAGGCGAGCGCGCCGTCGAGGCACGCCTCGGCCGCGCGCACCAGCGCACCCATGTTGCGCGGCTCGTCGCAGGACGGCCAGCAGAAGTTGTCCAGGATCGCGATCCGCCCGGCATCGGCGCCCACGCACACCAGGTTTCGCACGCACTCGTCGATCGCGGCGAGCGTCATCGCGTAGGGATCCGCGCTCCAGCCGGTGGCGAGCCCGTTCGCGATCGCCAGCGCGCGCGCCGAGCCTGGCACCGGGTGGATGACCGCCGCGTCCGACGGCCCGCCGCTCCCCACGCCGACGAGCGGCTTGACGACGCTTCCGCCCTGGACCTCGTGGTCGTACTGGCGGATGATCCACTCCTTGCTCGCCAGGTTCGGGTGCGCGAGCAGCGTGCACGCCGTGTCGAGGAGGCGCGGGCCGACGCCGCGCCCGTCGCCGGCGGGCGGCAGCTGCGCGGCGCTCCAGGCGGCGTCCCACACGGCCTCGCGCGTGGGCATGGGCACGCCCTCATGCAGGAAGTGCGTGTCGAGCGCGCCGACCTCGGTGCCGTGCCAGAACAGCCGGATCGTGCCGTCGGCGCTCCCGAACTCGCCGAGGTCGCTGAGCTCGACGCCGTGCGCCGCGCACGTCGCGCGCAGCCGCTCGAGCTTGGCGGGCGGCACGGCGAGCACCATGCGCTCCTGCGCCTCGCTGATCCACACCTCGGTGGGGCTCAGGCCGTCGTACTTGACCGGCGCGCGATCGAGGTGCACCGTGGCGCCGATCTCCCTGCCCATCTCGCCGACCGCGCTCGAGAAGCCGCCCGCGCCGCAGTCGGTGACGCCGCCGTAGAGCGGCCCGTCCGGCTGGTCGCGCGCGGCGAGCATGGCGTCGAGCATCTTCTTCTCGGTGATGGCGTTCCCGATCTGCACGGCGTGGCTGAACTCGCTGCTGTGGCCGTGCTCGACCTCGGCGCTCGAGAAGGTGGCGCCGTGGATGCCGTCGCGACCGGTGCGGCCGCCGATCGCGACGATGCGGTCGCCGCGGCGCACCGTGCCCTTCACCATCGAGCGCGGCATGGTGCCGATCACGCCGCAGTAGACGAGCGGGTTGCCCACGTAGCGCGGGTCGAACCACACGGCGCCATTCACGGTGGGGATGCCCATGCGGTTGCCGTAGTCGCGCACGCCGGCGACCACCTGCGAGAGGATCCGCCGCGGCGGCAGGCAGCCGGCGGGCACCTCGGTGCCCTCGAGCGGCGCGACGCAGAAGACGTCCGTCGCGGCCACGGGCTTGGCACCCAGGCCCGTGCCCATGATGTCGCGGATGCAGCCGCCGATCCCGGTCGCCGCGCCGCCGTACGGCTCGATCGCGCTCGGGCGATTGTGCGTCTCGCACTTGAAGCACACGGCATGCACGTCGTCG
>JBILFU010000212.1:0-3907 GCA_044351405.1 Phycisphaerales bacterium | reverse complement strand
GCCCTCGCGGTGAGGCGCAGCGCACCGATATCGAAGGGAACGCGGCCCTCCGGGCCGGGAACCTGCAGGCCGGGCAGGTCGAGGGCGGCATCCGCGTCGAACGCCAGAGCGTCGACCGGCACCGAACCGTCGGCCGCCGCCGCCGGGATGCTCACGGAGCGCGCGCGGAGCGAGAGCCGCGCGGGCGCGCTCACGGTCACCTGCGCGAGCGCGTCGAGGAGCGCCGGCGCCAGCGCGGCGTCGGCCTCGATCGAGGAGAAGTTCGCGGCGCGCGTCGCGGGGTCCACCGCGCCGCGCGCGGACAGCGTGACCGCGTCCGAGCGGAGCGCGATCGCGAGGTCGCCGCCGGTGGCGTCGGCGAAGCGCGCCTCGAGCGCGACCTTCGGTCCGACGTCGCGGGCGAGCACGATGCCGGTGCCGGCCGCGAACGCCTCGAAGGGCTTCGTGGGAAGGTCCGCCACGCGCAGCTGCCCGTGGATCGCGGAGAGGTCGAGGACGAACGAGCCGTCCGCGGCGAGCGCGCGGTCGACGGCGAGCTCGGCGGCAATCGTCGTGGGCGCGGCGTCGCCGAGCGAGGCGCTGACGTCGAGCAGGAGGTCGAGCCGGCCGGTGAGCCGCTTCGACTTGACGGTCGCGTTCGCCTTGGGGACGCGGACCGCGAGGCCGCCGGTCTCGAGCGCGACGTCGGTGGCGCGGAGCTCGATGTCCGCGCCGGCGGCGGCCAGCGCGAGCGAACCGTCGGCGGCGACGATCCCGGGCATCGACGCCTTCAGTTCGAGCGATCCGGCCGATCCCTGGAGCTCGGTCTTCGCGGCAAGGCGGACGTCCGCGCCGGTGCCGGCGTCGATCGTCGCCGAGCCGGCGAGGTCGCGCACCGCGAGGTACGGCGTGCCGTCCGGCTGCGAGACCTCGAGGTCCAGTTTCTCGATCGTGACGGAGACGTGGCGGATGCCGGCGGGAAGGCCGGGCCTGCCGGATCCCTTGCCGGCATCCGGCGATGCGGGCGCGCCCGGGGTTGCGGGGTCGCTGGCGCGCAGCAGCTTCGAGATCCCGATCGAGCCGTCGGCCTCGCGCCGGGTGCGCAGCGCGCCGCCGATCCGCAGGTCGAGCCGCTCGGCGCCCTTCGAGATCAGCGTCCACAGACCCTGCTCGAGCGTGAGGTCGGCGGAGATCCGGTTGCCGGCGGCCGGGTCGTCGATCACGACGCCGCGGGCGGCGAGCGGGCCGGACCAGCCCAGGGAGATCTCGTCGATGGTGACGGTGCCGTTCACGCTGCCGCCGACCGCGGCCACGATCCGCGAGTGGAACAGGCCGCGGCTGACGAGGGTCGGCGCCAGCGCGACGAGAGACGCGAGGCAGGCGAGGACGATCGCGCCGAGCGCGAGCGCCCATCGCGCGGTGCGGCGGCGCGGCGCGGGGCCGGAAGCCCCGTGATTCGTGTCCTGCGGCTGATCCACGGCGTCAGTCTACGAGCGCGGGGGGCGTGGCCGCGGCAGCCCGCGTGCGCACGGCACCCTGCGCGGCGGGCGCGGAGTTGCGCAGCATTCGGTCGAGCGCCAGGCGCGCCTGCGCCTTGGCGTCCGGATGCACGCGGATCACGTTCGGCTCGCGGCCCTCGACGATGCCGTCGAGCGCCCACAGCAGGTGCTGCTGGTCGATGCGGTACATCGTCGTGCAGAGGCACTGGCAGTCGGAGAGGATCCGCACGAAGACGTCGCGCGCGGCAGCGGCGCGCGCGAGGCGGTTGACCAGGTGGATCTCCGTGCCGATCGCCCAGCGCGAGCCGCGGGGCGCGTCCTCGACGGTGCGGATGATGTGCTCGGTGGAACCCGCGAGGTCGGCGGCATCGACCACGTCCTGGGAGCACTCCGGGTGGACGAGCACGGTGATGCCGCCGCGGCCGGCGTATTCCTGGCGCACGGCATCGACGTGCTCGGTGCGGAACATCTTGTGCACGCTGCAGTGACCGGCCCAGAGGAGGACGCGCGCGTCGCGGATCGCGCGGTCGTCGAGGCCGGCTTGGTCCTTGCGCGGGTTCCAGAGCGCGGTCTGCGCGGGGCGGCCGGGCGCGGCGTCGAACTCGGTGACGAAGCCCTTGCGCTTGGCGGTGTTGCGGCCGAGGTGCTGGTCCGGGAGGAAGAGGATCTTGGCTTCCTCGCCCGCTGCGAGCGGCGTGTCGCCGCCGGCGAGCGCCCAGTCGAAGACCTGCGCGGCGTTCGAGCTGGTGCAGCAGGCGCCGCCCTTCGAGCCGACGAACGCCTTGATGGCGGCGCTCGAGTTGACGTAGGTGATCGGGACGACGCGGGTGCGGGTGCCGGCGACCGCGCGCTCGATCGCGGACCAGGCCTCGACGGCCTCGTCGTACTGCGCCATGTCGGCCATCGAGCAGCCGGCGGAAAGGTCGGGGAGCACGACGCGGACCGAGTCGGGGGTCAGGATGTCGGCGGTCTCGGCCATGAAGTGCACGCCGCAGAAGACGATCCACTCGCTGCCGCGGCGCGCGGCCTCGGCGGCGGCCATCTGGCTGAGCTTGAGGCTGTCGCCGGTGAGGTCGGCGTGCTGGACCACGTCGTCCTGCTGGTAATGGTGGCCGAGGATCAGCAGGCGGTCGCCGAGCCCGCGCCGACGCGCGGCGATCCCGAGCGCGAGATCCGCGTCGGACATCGTGCGGTAGCGCTCGGGGAGTGCCGGCTGCCAGAGCATCGCGAAAGTGTAGGACGTCGGAAAATCACCCCGGGTTGATTTCCCCATTTTCCGCACCGCGCGGGGTACGCCGGAAAATGGGGAAATCAACCCGGGGTAATTTTCCCGCAGTGCCACCACCTCGCGCCACCCTCTTCCGCGCCCCAGCGAAGCTGAACCTCGCGCTCTCCGTCGGCCCGCCCGGCGCGGACCGCATGCACCCCATCGCGAGCTGGATGGTCACCGTCGACTTCGCCGACGACCTCCACCTCACGCGCCTCGACGCCGGCCGCGACTCGCTGTACGCCATCCTCTGGGCACCCGACGCGCCCCGCCCGTCCGACATCGACTGGCCGATCCGCAAGGACCTCGCCGTGCGCGCGCACCTCGCCCTCGAGCGCCACGTCGGCCGCCCGCTCCCCGTGCGCATGAAGCTCGAGAAGCGCATCCCCGTCGGCGGCGGCCTCGGCGGCGGATCGAGCAACGCTGCCGCGATGCTCCGCGGCGTGCGCGAGCTGCACCAGCTCGCCGTGACCGACGACGAGCTCGCTGAGGTCGCGCGCACGCTCGGCAGCGACGTCCCGTTCCTCGTCCGCGGCGGGAGCGCGATCGTCGAGGGCCTCGGCGAGCGGCTCGAGCACCACGAGCATCCACCCGACGTCCACGCGGTACTCGCCTTCCCCGCGGCCGCCTGCCCGACCGGCCCGGTCTACGGCAAGTTCGACCTCATGCGCCCTGACGCCTCGCTCCAGGCCGCCCGCGTGCGGGCCCTCGCGGCCGCGGGCGCACCCGCGCACGACGCGCCCTTCAACGACCTCGCCGACCCGGCCATCGCCGTCACGCCCTCGCTCGCCGACGAGATCGCCGAGTTCCAGGCCGTCGCGGGCCGCCGCGTCCACGTCAGCGGCAGCGGAAGCACGCTGTTCGTCCTGTGCGACGGCCGCCCCGAGGCGGACCATCTCGCGGAACAGGTGCGGACGCGCTGCGCGCTCCCCGCGGTGGCCGCCTCCGCGCGCACGGAACGGGTCGCCTGAACCCCGCCTCCCCGGCCGCGGCGGCCCCGTCCGCCGGAGGCCCCGGGCTACCATGTCCGCCCCCTCGGCACCGGGGCTTCCACGGAGATCGCCATGAGCACGCCCACCGCGCACGCGCCCGCCTCCACCTTCGTGCCTGCCGCCCTCGACGGCAGCAGCTGGGAGGCCCTGCAGCCCTACTACTCGCAGCT
>JBILFU010000211.1:0-3921 GCA_044351405.1 Phycisphaerales bacterium | reverse complement strand
CCGTGGCGGCTCGCGTGGCCGTCGCTCGCGGCGGTCGCCCTGCTCGCCCTCGCCGCGGCGCTCCCTCCGGGCCTCGCGTGGTCGACCGAGTTCGGCGGCTACGACGCGCTCAGCTACCACCTGCAGCTGCCGAAGCAGTGGCTCGAGCTCGGCCGCGTGCAGCCGCTCCGCGACAGCGTCTACTCCGCGTTCCCCGGGTTCGCGGAGTCGGGCACGCTCCAGCTCTGGACGCTCGGTTCGTTCGCGCCGGCGCACTTCGTCGCGGGCGCGGCGCAGTGGATGCACGCGTCGATCGCGGTCGCCGCGGCGCTGGTGACGGGCGTGCTCGCGGCGGCGCTGCTCCCGGCGAACGCCCCGCCGCGGGCGCGCGCGTGGGCCACCGGAATCGGCGCCGCCGCGGTGCTGGGCATCCCCTGGGTGACGGTGACGGGGAGCCTGGCCTACAACGACATGGCGCCGGTCCTCTTCCTGGCGACGGCAATGCTCGCACGGATCGCGGGGAGCGGGCGCACGTCGGGCGCGGGGCGCACGGGGATCGCGGTGGGGCTCGCGCTCGGCGCGGCGGTCGGCAGCAAGCTGACGGCGCTCGGGATGGTGGTCGTGCCGTTCGCGGCATGGGCGGCGGTGGCGGCCGCACCCGGTGACCGACACCGGCTCGCCCGCGGGGCGCTCTTCGCCGCACCCGCCGCGTCGGCGGTCCTGCTGCCGTGGATCCTGCGCAACTGGGCGACGATCGGCAACCCGCTCTTCCCGTTCGTCGGCGACGCGCCCGGGTGGTGGACGGCGGAGCAGCTCGTGCGGTTCGCGGCCGGGCACGCGGCGGCGCCGGGCACCGGCCTCGACGCGCGGCTCGCCGCGCTCTGGACGAACGGGTTCACCGAGGGAATGGGCCCGGCGCCGGGACCCGACCCGTGGCTGCCGCAGTGGGGCCTGGCGTTCGGGGCCGGCGGCGTCGCGATCGTGGCCTCGGCCGTCCGCGTCCCGCGCGCCGGGATCGCGCTGGCGGCGGCGTTTGCCGCGCAGTGCGCGTTCTGGATGCTCGCCACGCACCTGAAGGCCCGCTTCCTGCTGCCCTGCGCGGTTCCGCTGTGCGCGGCGATGGGTATCGCCCTCGCGCCCCGGGCGGCGGTCGCCGTGGGCGCCATGCGCACGGCCACCGCCGGCGTGCTCACGGCATTCCTTTTGGCGTGGAGCGCGCAGCCTTGGATCGTCGCGCGCATGGATCCTCGGATGTCCGGGCCGAACGGCGCGTGGGCGCTCTGCGACACCCTCGGGAGCGGGGTCGCGCTCCTCGGCCCGGGCACCCAGGCGGACGCCGATGCGCTTGCGGCCACCGGCGATCCCATGCCGCTCGCCTGGATCGCCAACTGGCGCCTGCCCCCTGGCGCCGTGCTCGGATGCGAAGGCGAGGCGGACGTCTTCTGGTGCCGCTCGACGCCCGCCTGGGGCACCGTGTGGGACGGCGGGCCGCTCGCACGCGCCTTGCGCGCGCACCCGGACGATCCCGACGCCGCGGTGTCCGCGCTCCGCGCCGAGGGCCTGACGCACCTTGCGATCGGCGAGGCCATGCTCTCGCGCTGGAAGGATGCCGGCTGGCTGGACCCCGCGCTGGAGCCCGCGCGCGTGCGCGCCGTCGCGGCGCGGCTCCGGCCGCTCGCGCCGCTTGCCTCCGGCGGCACGCTGTACGCGATTCCCTCCGCGGCGCAGCCGTAGACTCCGCGCCCCATGCACGCCCTCCTGCCGCTCGTCGCCGCGCTGCTCGCGCAGGAACCCTCCGGCACCGCGGCACCGCCGGGGGCGCGCGGCACCGACGGCGCATCGGGGGTGGTCGCCATCTGGGGCGACCGCGCCATCACGTGGGACCGCGTCCGCCCCACGCTCGCCGAGCTCGCCGGCGGAGCGGCGCTGCAGGAGGCGCTGCTCGACGAGCTGCTCGCCGAGCGCGCCCGGGAACGCGGCATCGAACCGGACGAGGCGGCGCTCGCCCGCGAGGAACGCACGCTGCTCGAGTTCCTCGACGCCGATCCCGCGAAGGCGGAGCGGCTGCTCGGGGAGGTGCGCGCCCGGCAGGGACTCGGGCCGGTGCGGTGGCGCGCGCTGCTGCGCCGCAACGCCATGCTGCGCGCGATCGTCGCGCCGGACGTCCAGGTCGAGGAGGCACAGGTGGTGGCGGCGCACGACGCCGCGCACGGGCCGAGGCGCGGCGCGCGGGTGATCGCGGTGCCGGACCTCCGGGCCGCGCAGGCCGTGGCCGAGCGGCTGCGGAGGGGCGATCGGTTCGAAGACGTCGCCGCGGAAGTCAGCACGGACCCGAGCGCAGCCCGCGGCGGGCTCGTCAACCCGATGAGCAGGCTGGACCCGTCCGTGCCGGCCGCGGTGCGCGAGGCGCTCTGGGCCGTCGCGGAGCCCGGCGGCACCTCGCCGCCGGTGCTGGTGGCGAGCGGCTACCTGCTGGTGCGGCGCGGCGCGGACATCGCCGGGGACGGCGTCGCGCTGGAGGCGGTGCGCGCGCGGGCCGAGCGCTCGGTGCGCCTGGCCCAGGAACGCGCGCGGATGGACGCGCTGGCGCAGGAGCTGCTCCGCGGCGTCGATCCGCAGGTGCTCGACGAGAACGTCGCCTCGAGCTGGCGCAGCCTCACGACCGGAGCCACGAGATCCGCGCCACCGCCACGGGAATGAGCGCGGCCACCGGCAGCGCCACCGAGAGGGCGGGCGGCAGGCCCGGGACGGGCGCGGCCATCACCACCGCGGAGAGGATGACGGCGGGCACGCACGTGGCGGCGCAGAGCACGCTCATGTGCAGCATGTTCGCGGGTCCCCGCTGCAGGAAGAACGGCACGGCGATCGCGAGCACCAGCAGGTTGACCGCGATCGCCCCCACCCTGCCCAGCTTCATGCGGTCCGCCTGCCCCTGGTCGATCGCGCCGGCGGCGGCGATGGCCTGCAGGTCCGCGCTCGACAGCATCTGCGCGAACAGCCGGTAGTGGCGCGCGGCGATGGCCTTCGGGGAGAGGTCGGTGGCCCACTCCGCGACCGGCTCCGGCGGGGGCGACCGGACGGAGCCGTCGCGCACCGCGGGGTCGCGCACCACCGCGGTGCCGCCCTCGAGGATCCAGGCACGGCGCGACTCGTCCCAGGTGGCGGACGGCGCGGTCACGCGGCGGCGCAGCGACCCGCGCTCGTCGCGCTCCAGGCCGATGAACCCGCTGATGCGGCGCGACTCCGGGTCGAACGAGCGCGCGAACAGCAGGCTGCCGGCGGAGTCGCGCGTGAGCGCCACCGGGAAGGTCGCGCGGTCGGCGCGGACCAGGGAGTCGTGGTCGAGCATCAGCCGGTCGGCGAAGCGCGGCAGCAGCAGCTCCTGGTTGGCGAGGGACGCGGCGTTCAGTACGAGCGCGGCCCCCAGCACCGCCCACACGCAGCGCCGCAGCGGGACCCCGGCGGCCATCACCGCGACCAGCTCGCGCGAGCGGTGCATCTGCGCGAAGGTGAACCCCATCGCGCCGATCGCGAGCAGCCCGACCATGAACTGGAAGAACTGGAACGCCTTCGGACCGTGGAACTCGACCAGGATTCCGACGAACGCCGTGGCACGGGACGAGTACCTGCCCTGCTCGACGAGCGCGGCCGCCGCCTGCAGGAACTTCTCCAGCTGCAGGATCACGTCGATCGAGACGGCGAACAGGTACAGCATCAGGAACAGGACCGCGAAGTTCCATGCGAAGCGGGCGACGATGGTCCGGTCGACGATGCGCACGGGTCAGTTGCGCGAGAGGCGCCTCCACGCCGCGACGAGGACGGCGAGCAGCACGGCGTTCCCGCCCCACATCACGAGCGAACCGGCCAGCATCCGGCCGTCGGACATCATCAGCTGCCCGCCGCTCAGCATGAAGATGTTCGCGACCGCCGGCAGGAACGCCA
>JBILFU010000210.1:0-3938 GCA_044351405.1 Phycisphaerales bacterium | reverse complement strand
ATCGAGGGCCGGGTCGTCAGCATCTCGATGGACTGGGTCGAGCAGATCGGCATCGACTTCGACCTGTACTTCAACTCCAACGACCGCATGTGGTCCGCGGCGAAGGCGGTCGACCCGAACTTCCAGCTCCGCGACTACTTCTACCAGCCGGAGCGCCCCGGGGCCCGTCCCGGCACCGACAGCCAGATCACGAACATCGGCAAGCTGAAGAACCCGGTGCGGTTCGGCGCCGAGTCGCAGGTGGGCACGAACGGCGTCAACACCGTCGCGTACCAGACGGGCTTCCCGACCGGCACGGTCGACGGCCTGCCGCCGGGCTTCGGCACGACGACCACCTACGCGTCCAACGTCCCCGTGGAGCCGATCGCGGTCCAGCAGGGCGAGTGGTCGCCGGTCAACGTGCAGCAGGAGGGCCTGCCGCTGATCAACGCGCTGGGCCTGGCCGGCCTGAGCGGCGTGGGCGGAGGCCTGGGAGCCGCCGTGGTGGCGAGCCCGGTCCTGAGCACCGGCTTCACCTACCTCGACGACGTGCAGGTGGACCTGCTGGTCACCGCCAGCCAGGCGGACAAGCGGAACGTGGTGCTCACGGCGCCGCGGCTCACGCTCTTCAACTGCCAGCGCTCGTGGATCTCGGTGGCCAAGGTCATCTCCTACGTCTCGAACCTGGTCCCGGTGACGGGCGACAACTCCGGTGCGTTCTCGCCGGTCATCAGCCAGCTGCTCGTCGGCTTCGTGATCGACGTCGAGGCATGCATCTCCGGCGACCGCCGCTACGTGACCATGACCGTCCTCTTCGGCCTGAACCAGAACGCCAACCTCCGCAGGACCACCAACGTGACCGGTGCCGCGGGCGGCGGCGGCGGCGCGGGCGGCGGCGGCGGCCGTGCGGCGAACTTCGAGGGCACGATCACGCTGCCCGAGGTGCAGGCGACGCAGATCAACACCACCGTCTCGGTGCCCGACAAGGGGACCGTGCTCCTGGGCGGCCAGCGCGACGTGAACGAGTACGAGATCGAGGTGGGCGTCCCGCTCCTCTCCAAGATCCCGGTCGTCAACCGCTTCTTCACCAACCGCATCACCGCGAAGTCCGAGTCCTCGCTGCTCCTCCTCATCCGGCCGGAGATCATCATCCAGCAGGAGCAGGAGGACACGCTCTTCCCCGGCCTCAAGCAGCAGCTCGGGCCGGGCGGCGCCGGCTTCTGACCGCCCGCGGGCGGGACGGGGCACGGAGGTACACTTCGTCCATGACCGCGCAGAAGAGCCACGTCAACGTGTTCACCGACCCGGACTGCGTCCGGGTGGAGTTCACCGAGAAGCACATCATCGACGAGGTGGCGATCCGCCAGATCGGCAACGAGCTCACCAAGCTCGTGGACGGCCTGCAGCGGCCCCGCGTGATCGTGAGCTTCCGCGGCGTGGAGCACCTCTCCTCCGCCGCGCTCGGCACGCTTCTGACCGTCCTCAACCGGGTGAAGGCGCGCGACGGCCAGCTGCGGCTCTGCGACATCTGCCCGCCGATCCTGCAGATCTTCGAGATCACCAAGCTCAACAAGGTGCTCCGCATCGAGCGCGACGTCGCCTCCGCGAAGGCAAGCCTCTGAGCGACATGCCCCAGGGCGCGATGGCAGCCGACGCTCCGACCTCCCACGACGCCGGCCGCTTCGAGCGGACCTGGGTCCTCCGGGAGCAGCGCGAGTCCATCGAGCGCCTGCAGGCGGAGGTCGCCGCGGCGCTCCAGTCCGGCGGGTTCGGCGAGGCCGCGTCGTTCGCGATCCGGCTGGCCCTGGAGGAGGCGCTCGTCAACGGCTTCCGGCACGGGAACAAGGGCGACCCGTCCAAGAGCGTGACGGTCCGCTGCGTCATCGACTCCCGGGGGGCCGAGATCGAGGTGACCGACGAGGGCGAGGGCTTCGACCCGGGCTCGGTGCCCGACCCGACCGCCGAGGAGAACATCGAGATCCCCTCCGGCCGCGGCATCATGCTGATGCGCGCGTACATGACCGAGGTCGAGTTCCTGCCCCCGGGCAACCGGCTGCGGATCGCGTACCGACGCGAGCCGTCCTGACGGCGGCGCTCACTCCTCGGTGCGCGCGCGGACGCTGTCGTAGATGCTCGCCAGCAGGCCCACCATCGGGAACCTGCCGCCCATGGGGCTCGGGCCCATGCGCCGCAGCAGGGCGTGCGGGACGTGCTCGCCCGCGTCGCCGGATGCGGGCTCGTCCAGCGCCGCGCCGGGGCGCCAGAAGTCCGCCACGCACTGCTCGAGCGGCGGCATCCCGTCGGTCTCGGCCTCGGCCGCGGAGTGCGCCTGCGAGACGCCCGAGGTCTGCAGCGTGCGCTGCTCCTGCAGGCGCTCGAGGAGCAGCTCGCCGTCGAGGCCGCGCAGGGCGAAGAGCACCACCGGATCGACCTCGATGCGCTCGGCGAGCAGGTACGCGGCCGCGGCGGCGTGCTTGCACGGCTGGGGAAGCCCGCAGTCGCAGGTGGCCTGGACGCCGTCCCCCGCGCGCGGGAGCAGCGACCGGCCCGCCGCGGCGAAGCAGCCCTCGATGGCCTCGGGCACCTCGCCGGTGAGCAGCCGCGCGGCGAACACGGCCTCGGTGGCCATCCGCGCGATGACGGCGTCCCATTCCTCGCGCGAAAGCGGCTTCACGGCCAGCCGCACCTGGTAGGGCTTGGCCACGCGCCCCTGGACGGCTGCCTCGACGACTCCCGCCGATACCGCGTAGTTGGCCACCTGTCCGGCAAGCGCGTACTCCATGCCGAGCACCTTGGCGTCGGGCCGGATGCCCTCCTCGACGGCGGCGACGAACGCCGCGGCGTGCCAGGGCAGGCCCTCCAGTCCCTGCTTGCGCCGGAACTTGATGCCGTGGCGCACGCGCCGGGGCTGCTCCAGCTTCCTCTGCGACGGGCGGATGCTGAACCCCTCGTTGCTCACGCCGCGTCCTCCATGGTGCTGCCGCGCAGCGAGAGGAGGTCGCGCAGCTGCGCGGTGTTGAGCTCGGTGAGCCACTGCTCGCCGCTGCCGATGATCTGGCTGGCCAGCTCGGTCTTCTGCTCGATCATCTGGTCGATGCGCTCCTCGAGCGTGCCCACCGAGACCATCTTGTGCACGTTGACCGTGCGCAGCTGGCCGATGCGGAACGCGCGGTCGGTGGCCTGGTTCTCCACCGCCGGGTTCCACCAGCGGTCGTAGTGGAAGACGTGGTTCGCCGCCGTGAGGTTCAGGCCGACGCCGCCCGCCTTGAGGCTGAGCACGAAGATCGGCGCCTGCGGGTCCTCGCTCTGGAAGCGCTGCACCAGCTGCTCGCGCTTGGCCTGCGGCGTGCCGCCGTGCAGGAAGAGCGCCTCGATGTCGAGCTCCTGGCGGATCATCTGCACCAGCAGGTGGCCCATCTGCCGGTACTGCGTGAAGATCAGCGCGCGGTCGCCCGCGGAGGTCAGTTCCTCGAGCATCTCCATCATGCGGATGCTCTTGCCGCTGCGCGCGCTCAGGCGATCGGCGCGCACGACGCCGGCCGGGACGACGATCTTCCGCTCCTTCTCGGCGGGCTCGGCGCCCTCGGGCGCATCGTCATCCTCGGCGGCCGGCGCGCTCGAGGGCATGCCCTCGCGCAGGAAGTGCGCGGGGTGGTTGCAGATCTGCTTCAGCTTGACCAGCGCGCTGAGCACCAGGCCGCGGCGGCGGATGCCCTCGGCCTGGTCGACGCGCTTGAGCATGTCGTTGACGACCTGCTCGTAGAGCGACGCCTGCTCGGGCGTGAGCGGGATCTGCTGCTTGGTCTCGACCAGGGGCGGCAGGTCGGTGATGACGTTCGGGTCGGTCTTCAGCCGCCGCAGGATGAAGGGCCGCACCAGCTGGCGCAGGCGCTCCGCCTGGCGCTTGTCGCGGTGGCGCTCCACCGGCAGCGCGAAGCGCTTGCGGAAGTCGCCCTGCG
>JBILFU010000208.1:0-4000 GCA_044351405.1 Phycisphaerales bacterium | reverse complement strand
GGCGGCCGCGGAGGCGACCGCGAGCGCGGCGAGCGATGCGAGGATGGGACGGGCGGAAGCCATCGAGGAACGGTAGGAGGGGTCAGGGCGCGGCGGCGGCGGGCGCGGGGGCCGCGGCGGGCGCGGGAGCCGGTGCGGCGGCCGGTGCCGGGGCCGGTGCGGGCTTCGACCCCGCGGCAGGCATGGAAAGGGCCGGGTTCTCGGCCATCATCCGCATGGCGTCGGCGACCGGGATGCGGTTGCGCTGGACCGAGGCGCCGCCCATGTCCATCGAGTAGGCACCGCGGGAGGCGAGCAGCTCGAGCTGCTGCGCCTTCAGCTCCTTGAGCGCCAGGTACTCGGGCTCGATGACCTTCGCCTCGACCTCGGCCTGCTCGGTGCGGAAGTACATGACGCTGAGCGCGAGCACGAGGGCCGCGAGCACCGTCACGCCGATGAGCGAGACGGTCCAGGTCTTGCCGGCCTCCGGGTCGTCCCAGAGGACGCCGGTGGAGGTCTCGAACTCGTTGGGCTGGGATGCGGTGGACATGGTCGTCTCCGTTGGTCGGGTCACATGTTCTGGAACGCGATGCTCTCGCCGAGCGACGGGTCGCGCACGGGCACGAGCGCCTTGCCCGCGAGCGCGAGAATCGCGCCGCCCTGCACGAGGACCAGCGCGCCCAGCGAGAGGAACCCGAGCGAGGCGATGCCGTGCGGGCCGTCGCCCGCGTGCTTCTCGGCGAACTCCGCGTAGGTGGCGAACTCGCCCAGGTCGTGCGGGATGTGCGGCACCACCAGGTACACGACGTCCAGGCAGCCGAACGCGAGCATCCACACGCAGGCGAACTCGAGCGTCACGCCCCAGCGCTTGGTCCAGCGCGAGATCAGGAACACGAACGGCACCACGAAGTGGCCGACCAGGAGCAGCCAGCTGATCGGGAGCCACGCGCCCACCTGCCGCGGCAGGAACCACGCCGTCTCCTCGGGCAGGTTGCCGTACCAGATCAGCATGAACTGGCTGAAGGCGATGTACGCCCAGAACACGATGCCGAAGGCGAACAGCATCTTGCCGAGGTCGTGGTAGTGCTCGACGGTCAGGATCCCCTTCAGGCGGCCGCCGCGCTCGATGTGCTTGCACAGGAGCGTGATCGAGGCCAGGCCGAGGGTCGCGCTCAGCGCGAAGAAGTAGACGCCGAACATCGTGCTGAACCAGGCCGGCGACAGGCTCATGATCCAGTCGAAGGACGCGAAGGTCGTGGTGAGGCCGAAGAGGATCATCGCGGGCCCCGCCCACTTGCGGCACCGGGCGCTCGCGGCCGGGTCGCCGGTGCGGTCCTGCCGCACGCTCGAGGACCAGAAGAACTGCGCGAGGCCGGCCCACACGGCCAGGTAGATCGCGGAGCGCACGAAGAAGAAGCGCTGGTTCAGGTAGCCGGCCTTGTTCGCCACCAGGTCGGCCTCGGCCGGCGAGACGCTGCGCAGCACGTCGAGGTCGGCCCACGGGTAGAGGTCGACGAGCTTCCCGGTCCAGCCCATCCAGGCGATGGGAAGGAACAGCACCCACATCCAGCGCAGGTTCTGCGCGAGCGCCTCCGCGGGGCGGCGCACCGCCACGCTCCAGCCGGCGCGCGTCAGGTGCTGCACGATGACGAAGAACAGCGCTCCGAGGCATGCGGCGAACGCGACGGTCATGAAGACCAGGTACGCGCGCGCGCCGTCGCCGGAGCCGAGGCCGGCCAGGCCGCCGATCCAGGCGAGGGCGCCGACGATGAGGAGCCGGCCGCCGTGCTTGATGCCCGTGGTGTTGCCCGCGCTCAGGTCGGGCTCGTGGTGGTGGGCGTGTGCCATGTCGTTGGTCCGTTCGTCCTTGGCGTCAGTTGGAGGCGTCGGCGACCTTCGCGCCGGCGGAGCCCGCGTCCTGGCTCAGCTGCAGGGCCTTCACGTAGGCCGCGATGGCCCACCGGTCCTCGGTGGGGATCTGCGAGCCGTACCCGGCCATGTTGCGGATGCCGTGCGTGATCGTGTTGAAGAGCTGCCCCACCGGCTGGTGGCGCGTGGTGTCGTCGTGCAGGCTCTTGGCCGCGACCCACTGCGTGCCGTTCACCGGCCCCGCGGCGTTCGCGACGAGCTCCATGGCGCGCTTGTTCACCGCGCCGTCGCCGAAGCCCGCGTAGCCGTGGCACGCGGAGCAGTAGATGTTGAAGCGCTGCTGGCCGCGCTCGAGCGTGGCCATGTCCATGGCGACGCCCGCGGGGAGCGCGGTCGCCCACTGGCCGTCGACGACGCCCTCGTACGTGTGGCTGTCGGCGTACGCCTCGCCGCGCGCCACGGTGCCGGCCACCGGCGGGCGCATCGCGCGGCCGTCGGCGAACAGCGGGTTCGCCACCTGGGTCTTGAACTTCGGCTGGAAGTCCATGTCCCAGAAGATGTGGATGGGGCGGTTCGGGCTCGGCGTGGCGCGCATGCGCGCGAAGACCACCGGCGGGATCAGCGCCAGGCAGCCCGCGACGAGGAGCGAGTAGACGAGGATGCGCGGGAACTTGGGCATGGGTCAGTCGTCTCCCTCGGCGACGGCCTCGACGGCGACCGCGCCGGTCGCGCGCAGGTCGGCCTCGGTCTTCGAGCGGTAGAAGCGCGGGTCTCGGGCCTCGACCGAGATGAAGAAGCGGTCGTCCGACGCGCGGCGGAAGCGGTCGCAGGCGAGGAGCGGGTGGTGGTGCCGCGGCAGGTGGTTGAGGAGGAGCATCAGGCCCACCGCCGTGAACGCGGAGAACAGGATGGTCAGCTCGAAGATCACCGGGATGAAGGCGGGGATGCTGAGGGCCGGCTTGCCGCTGATGAGGAACGGGTAGCCGGTCACCCACACCATCGCCCAGATGGTGAAGTCGAAAGAGTTGGTGAAGAGCTGCAGCGCGAGGCCGGTGGTGGCGCCCGCCGCGCCCGCGCAGAAGACGAACACCGGCAGCAGCGTGCGCTGGACCCCCATCGCGTCGTCGAGCCCGTGCACGGGGAACGGCGTGTGGCAGTCCCAGTAGCGGTAGCCCTTGTCGCGGATCTTCTCCGCGGCGGCGAGCAGCTGCGCCGGGTTCTCGTACTCGGCGAGCAGGCAGTTGAGGCGCGCGGGCGCCTTCACGGCCTGGGGGGCCTGGGCATGGGTGGGGATGGTGGTCACTTTCTTTCTCCGTGGCCCCAGCCTTCCCAGTGCGGGTCGGCCTGCGGCATGACCGCCTTCACCTCGGCGATGGCGATCATCGGGAGGAAGCGGCAGAAGAGGAGGAACAGCACGCCGAAGAGGCCGAAGGCCCCGAGCATCGTGCCGATGTCGACCCAGGTCGGGACGAACTTGTCCCAGCTGGTGGGCAGGAAGTCGTTCGCCAGGCTCGTGACGATGATCACGAACCGCTCGAACCACATGCCGACGTTGACGAACAGGCTCAGCACGAACATCAGCGGGATGCTCGTACGCACCCTCCTCGACCAGAAGAGCTGCGGCGTGATGACGTTGCAGCTCACCATGATCCAGTAGGCCCACGCGTACTGGCCGAACGCGCGGTTCATGAAGGCGAACTTCTCGTAGAGCGCGCCCGAGTACCAGGCGATGAAGAACTCCATGCTGTACGCGTAGCCGACCATGCACCCGGTCACCAGGATGACCTTGTTCATGTTGTCGAGGTGGCGCAGCGTGATCAGGTTCTTCAGGCCGAAGAGCTCGCGCGCCGGCACCGCGAGCGTCACCACCATGGCGAAGCCGCTGAAGATGGCGCCCGCGACGAAGTACGGCGGGAAGATCGTGGTGTGCCAGCCGGGCAGCTGGCTGGTGGCGAAGTCGAAGGACACCACGCTGTGCACCGAGAGCACGAGCGGCGTCGACAGCGCGGCGAGCAGGAGGTACGCGCGCTCGTAGCGGTGCCAGTGGCGGTTCGAGCCGCGCCATCCGAGCGCGAACAGGCCGTAGGCGATCTGCTGCACCTTGCCCTTGGCGCGGTCGCGCATGGTGGCCAGGTCGGGGATCAGCCCCACG
>JBILFU010000207.1:0-4019 GCA_044351405.1 Phycisphaerales bacterium | reverse complement strand
CGTCGGCCGGCTCGCCGTCGTGGTGGCAGTGGTGGTCGCACGCGTCGTCGGCTGCCGCGACCGCCGCCTCGCAGCCTGCCGACAGGTGCAGCACGCGCAGGCCCACGTTGCCCACGGCCAGGGAGGCCAGGGTCAGGAGCACCAGGATCACGGTCGGCGCGCGGCGCATGTCGAAGACGGGCGAGTATAGGCAGAGGCGCGATCCGCGCACGAACCTGATCGGCCGACCGCGATCTCGGCCGATTTACACTCGCCGCATGCCCCGCTCCGACCGCCCGCCGCTGCGGGTCTTCCCGACCACGCTCTGGGAGTACCCCAGCCAGCACTACGACTGGGTGGACGACGCCGGGCGCACTCACTCGATGCAGGGCGACAAGGACTACGCGGGCGCCACGCCCTCGTGGGTCATCTGGCAGCTCCTGATGCGGTACACGCGGGAGACCGACCGCGTCGTCGACCCGTTCTGCGGCAGCGGCACGACGATCGACGTGTGCCGAAGCCTGGGGCGCCCGGTGAAGGGCTTCGACCTCGTGCCCCGACGGGCCGACATCCAGCCGGCCGACGCGCGCAGGCTGCCGCTCGAGGACCAGTCCGTCGACTTCGTGTTCATGGACCCGCCGTACTCGACGCACATCGACTACTCGGACTCGCCGGACTGCATCGGCCGGCTCGACGCGGGCGGCGAGGACGGCGGCCGCGCGTACTACGCGGCGATGCAGCAGGCGATCGCCGAGGCGCACCGCGTCCTGAAGAACCGCCGCTACATGGCGCTCTACGTGAGCGACAGCTGGCGCAAGAAGAAGGGCGCGCCCTCGGGCAGCGGCGCCGGCGCGTTCATGCCGATCGGCTTCGAGCTGTTCGCGATCATGCGGCGGCTCCTGGTGCCCGTCGACATCGTGTGCGTGGTGCGGCAGAACCAGAAGCTCGACAAGGGCAACTGGCGCAAGACCGCGGTGGAGGAGAACTTCTTCCTGCGCGGCTTCAACTACCTGCTGATCTTCAAGCGCGTGGACGACGTCGTGCAGGGCAAGGGCGCCCACGGGCGCGGACCCTCACGGCGCGGCCCAGCGAACCGATCTCGGTGACCCGCGCCGCACGTCCTCGTCGGGCATGAGCTCGTCGGGAGCGCGTCCGGCGGAGGTCGCCGAGATGCGCAGCAGGCGCCAGGAGGACTCGTCGCGCAGCGTGCGCATGGCGGCCATCGCCGGGTCGACCGCCGACAGCCGCACGAGGTCCGCGGGACTCGCGGCCGGCGGTTCCCGGCGCTCGGAATCCTGCCACTGCGCGACGCGGCGCACCAGGTCGTCGTCGACGATCGTCCAGCGCTCGATCGCGCCCCGCGCCAGCAGCGAGCCGCCGTCGCCCCGGTCGGGCGGCGGGCCCGCGGCGGCAAGGTCGGAGGCGGTCTTCCATGCGGTGCCGTCCCGGAAGAACTCCGGGCACGTGTCCGCGACCCAGCGGTGGAACATCCGGTTGCCGAGCGCCGGATCCGCCGTTGCGACGGCATCGATCGCCTCGCGCTGCGCCCGCCGGCGCGCGGCAGCAGCATCCGTGATCCGCTTCATCGCGGCCTGGATCTCCGCGCGGTCGCGGAGATCGTCGGGCGACCGCAGCGACTCCGACTCCCGCGCGCCGGTGAGCAGGAGGTCCCGCAGGCCCTCGATGCCGGCCCGACGCGCGGCCACCGCCGTCTCCCGAAGCCGGTCCACGAACGGGGCCATCGCGATGACCGCGGCCGTGCGGCGCACCTCGTCGTTCTCGGCGAGCGCCACCGACAGCGGGTCGGAGTCCGACTCCCACAGCGGCCCGAGGAACCAGGGCAAACGGAAGCGCCGCCACGGCAGGGACGCGCGCCGGGCCGCGGAGATGGCGCGCGCCAGCGCCATGCGCGGGTCGTCGCGCGGGATGCCTACGGCGATCGCGATCTCCTCGAAGAGCGCGTCGTCGGCCTCGCGCCGCTCGCCGTCGGCGATGAGCAGGGCCTGCAGGTAGCCGGCGATGGCGCGCTCCAGGTCGGCGGCGCGCTCCTCGCCGCGCCGGGCGATCGCCATGGCATCCTCCTCGAGCAGCTTCAGCTGCCGGCGCTGCTGGCCCTCGAGCGCCGACACGCGCGCCTGATGGCGCTCCCACAGCTGCTCGACCAGCGGGTCGTCGTCGCGCGCGCCGAGCGAGCGCGCGGCTCGCCGGAACGCCGCATGGTCCATCCCCGGCCCGAGCAGCAGCTGCTCCGCGAAGGAGAGCTTGTCGTCGAAGTCGAAGTCCTCGGGAGCCTGCGGCGACCGGAACGCGGTGCGGCACGAGCGCGACACCACCCGCTCCGCGGCGGCGCGGCCGATCGCGGGGGCCAGCCGGTCGACCGCGGCGGAGGGGGTGAGCGACCCGATCTCGCCGAGCGCGCCGGCCAGGTCGCCCTCGGGGCATTCCCTCGCGATCGCCTCGAGGCCCGACGCGCCGGCCCGGGACATGGCCACGTAGGCCTCGCGGAGCTCGGGGTCCTCGGGACGGCCCGGCGTCCTGTTCCCGGAGGCGGCAGCGAAGTCCGCGCGGATCCTCGCCGCACGGAGCCGCAGCAGCCGCTCGATGGCCTCGCGCAGCGCGGCGGCGGCCTTCGCCGTCTCGGGCGCACGGCCCTCGCGCACCGCGGGGTGCGCGCGCGCCGCGTCGATGCCCCGCCAGGCGACGTCGACCGACTCGTCGTCGCTGCCGCGGGCGCGGAGCTCGGCCGACCGCAGGCGTGCCGCGGCCTCCTCCGGGAGCGCGGCGCAGATCGGCTCCAGCGCGCGGACCGCGGCCGCGTCGATCGCCTGGTAGGCGCGGGTCCGGGGCAGGGCGGCGCGCCCGCGGATCTGCGCCACCTGCGCCATCGCGGCCTCGAGCAGCCGGCGCTCTTCGCTGCTCTCGCCCGCGGCGTCCGCCGCGGCCTCCATGGCGCCGATCCGCGCCGGGCCAACGCCCGCTGACTCGCGCAGCGCCAGGAACCGTGCGGGGAACTCCAGCCACTCCTCGGCCGCCGTCGCCGCGGCCCGGGAAAGCTCGCGCCGGTACGCGGCGAGCGCGGGCTCGATCCGCAGGCGCTCCTCGCGCGAGAGCCCGCAGCCCGCCACCGTGACCTCCAGGTCGAGGATCGTCGGCTCCGTGCCCTCGCCGGTCCGCGACTCGCCCTCGATCACCTTGGTCGATCGGTCGATGGCGCGACGCTGCGAGAGCCGTTCAGCGAAGGCGGCGCGGGAGCGGAACGCCTCCTCCAGCTCCGACGCGAACCGGTCGTCGAGCGACTTGACCTTCGCGAGCGCCGCCGCGGTGCGCTTGCCGAGGCGGGCGAGCGCGGCACCGTCCTCGACGGCGCCGGCCGCGAGGGCGTCGCGCACCTCGCGCGCCAGCGGAGCCAGCGCGTCCCGGCGCGCAGCGTCGAAGTCCTGCAGGTAGCGGTCGTGCATCGACTCGACCGAGGCCCACTCGTCCTCGGAGAGGGGTGGCTCCTCGAGCGCCGCCGCCGCCGCGATGTCCACGGTCCGCAGGGGGCCCGGGATGGCGTCGAAGCGGGTCTCGTCCGGCGATCCACAGCCGGCCGCCGCAAGAAGCGCGAGCAGGGCGGCGGCAGCGGGGCCCAGGAGCGGGATCGCGCGCACGGCATCAGTGTAGGGACGCGATTATCGGCGTTGCGGCGGGGATCGTCGCGATTCCGCGGAGCTTCCCTGTTGCGCCCCCGCCGGCGGATCCGACCTTCGGGGTGCGATGGGCGGCCACGCGGCCAACTCCGAGCGGATCAGGCGGTTCGGGACCTTCACGGGTGCCGGCGTCGCCGCCGCGCTGGCCGCCGCATCCTTCGTCTCGATGCGCGGCGGCTTCTTTACGCGCGGGGCGGCGGCCGAGTTCGTGCGCCCGGCGGTCGGGCCCGCCGCGTTCGAGGACGGGATCGTGGACGTGCCCGCCGAGGCGCGGTCGCTGCAGGAGGCCCTCGACCATGCGCCGGACGGGACCGTCGTGCGGCTGGCGGGCGGGATCTTCGCGTGCGCGGC
>JBILFU010000206.1:0-4029 GCA_044351405.1 Phycisphaerales bacterium | reverse complement strand
AGGATCGCGAGCGTGTCGAAGATCGGGGGGCTCACCGTGCCGCCGCTGACGCCGACGCGCAAGGGCTGCGCCACCTTGCCCAGGTTCCCCTCCGCGTGCGCCTGCGCGTACGCGCCGATCGCCGCCTCGAGCGCCGGAGCCGACCAGTCCCCCTGCCCCTCCAGGACGGGAAGCAGCGCCTTCAGGTGGCCGAGCCCGTTCGGCTCCGGCCCGAGGAGCGCCTTCTCCGCGTTCTTCGTCCGCTCCCAGGCGAGCTCCGCGTCGGCCACCGTGAGGAAGCGGTTCGAGCGGAACATCTCGTCGAGGGTCTTCGAGCGCTCGTGGCTCGCGCCGGCGAGCTGCGCGAACTGCGCGTCGGTGAGCTTGGCAATGAACGCCGGGTGGAACTCGCGGCCGTGCGCGCCGGCGCGGCGGACGAACTCCTCGCGGGGCATCCCGGTGATGGCGTCGCAGTTGAAGCTCAGGAGCTTGGCGCGGTCGAACTTCGCGGGCGTCTTCACCACGCGCTTCAGGTCGAAGCGCTCCTTCATGAACCGCATGTCGAACTTCTCGACGTCGCCGCCCGGGCTCCAGCCGTTGAGCGCGAGGAAGTTGCAGATCACCTCGGGCAGGTAGCCGCTGCGGCGGAAGTCGTCGACGTTGATCTCCGGGAGCGCGATCCCCAGCGCGTCCGCGAGCGCGTTGGCCTCGTCGAACTCGAGCTGCGCGTTCTTGTCGCCGAGCCACGCGTCCCAGCGCGCCTGCGGCACGGTGCCCGCGGGCGGAGCGGCGAGCTTGCGCTCGGTGACGGTCTTGCGGAGCAGCTTGTCCTTGTCGCGCTTGGACATCTTGCTGCCGTCCGGGTTCGTGATGAGCGAGAAGTGGCCGTAGCACGGCCGGCGGTAGCCGAGCGCGTCCTGCAGCAGCATGTGCTTGGCGGTGTTGTTGAAGTGCTCCTGCGCGCGCAGCACGTGGGTCACGCCCATCAGCTGGTCGTCCACCACCACGGCGAAGTGGTAGGTGGGGAATCCGTCGGCCTTGCGGATGACGAAGTCGTCCACCTCGCCCGGCGGGAGCGTGGCCTCGCCGAGGATCTCGTCCCTGATCGTGATCGCCTGGGGCGGGCACTTGAGGCGGATCACCGCGGGCTCGCCGGCGGCCAGGCGCCGCTCGACCTCTGCCTTCGGGAGCGCCATCTGGGAGGATCCGTCGTAGCGGTAGGCGCGGCCCGCGGCCTTCGCCTCGGCGCGGCGCGCCTCGAGCTCGGCCGCGGTGTCGAAGGCGTAGTACGCCTTGCCGGAATCGACGAGCTCCCGGAGGATGCGGTCGTAGAGCCCGAGCCGCTCGCTCTGGAAGTACGGGCCATGCGAGCCGCCGCCGCAGCCGGCGTGCTCCGGGCCCTCGTCCCAGTCGATCCCGAGCCACGCGAGGTCCTTCAGGAACCCGACGCTCGCGGCGCCGCTCGAGCGCTTCTGGTCGGTGTCCTCGATCCGCAGGATGAACTTCCCGCCCCGCCCCTTGGCGAAGGCCCAGCAGAAGAGCGCGGTGCGGGCGCCGCCCACGTGCAGGTGGCCGGACGGTGACGGTGCGAAGCGTGTGACTGGCGGGGTCATGCGGGGCCTCGAAGGGTACCCTGCGCGCATGGCCACCGTCGTCGGGCTGCTCTCCGACAGCCACTCGCGCTGGGAGCGAACCAAGCGCGCCGTCCAGGCGCTGCGCGAGCGCGGCGCCACGGTCTTCGTGCACTGCGGCGACGTCGAGGACGAGCTGGTGATCGACCAGCTGGCGGGCCTCGATGCGCACCTGGTCTGGGGGAACTGCGACTGGAACGCGCCGGCGCTCGAGCCCTACGCCCGCGGGCTCGGGATCGCGGTGCACGGCGAGGCCGGCGAGGTGACGGTGGACGGCAAGCGCATCGCGTTCACGCACGGGCACGAGCCGGCGCCCATGCGCGCGGCGGTCGCGGGTGGCGCCGACTACCTAGTCCACGGCCATACGCACGAGGTGCGCGACGAGCGCAGCGCCGGCACGCGGATCGTGAATCCGGGCGCCCTGCACCGTGCGCCCCGCTTCACGGTGGCGACGCTCGAGCCGGCCACCGACACGCTGACGCTCGTGGAGGTGCCGGCATGAATGCGGGACTGCTCGTCGCGAACGCCGCCTGCGCCTGGTTCCTCGCCGGGCTCATCTGGACGATCCAGCTGGTGCACTACCCGCTGTTCGCGAAGGTCGGCCGGGACGGCTTCGCCGCGTACGAGTCCGCGCACTCCCGCATGATCACGCCCTTGGTCGGGCCGGTCATGCTCGCGGAGCTCGCGCTCGCGATCGCGCTGGTCGCGATGCGGCCGCGCGCCGTGCCCGCGTGGGCGGCGTGGACGCTCCTCGCCCTCGTCGGCGCGATCTGGATCTCGACCTTCGCGGTGCAGGTGCCGGCGCACGGCACGCTCGCCCGCGGGTTCGACGCCGAGGCGCACGCGCGGCTCGTCGCCACGAACTGGATGCGCACCGCCGCCTGGACCGCGCGCGCGGCGATCCTGGCGTGGCTCCTCGCGCAGGCGCTGGGCGCGAAGGACGCACCCCCCGCATGAACCGGCTCCCCGGCATCGTCCCGAACGCCGTGTCGAACGCGCTCCGGCGCACGGCCGTCACCGCGAAGCTCGCCCGGCGCCGGCTCCGCCGCCCCGCGAACCTGCACGTGGCCCCCGGCACCATCACGGTGGCGCCCGACGCGCTGCCCACCGAGATCACGGTGATCGCGTACTCCACCGACCGCGTCGAGGAGCGCAGGCTCGGGTCGCTCAGCGAGCTCGATGCGGCCTCGGCGGGCGCGTCCACCGTCTGGATCAACGTGGACGGCCTGGCCGACGCCGACGCCCTGCACGCGATCGCCGATCGATTCGGGATCCACCCGCTGGCCATGGAGGATGCCACCGACGCCTCCCAGCGCGCCAAGGTGGACACCTACGGCGACGCGGTGTTCGTGGTGCTCCCGATGCCGCACGACGACGGCAAGGGCTTCTGGACCGAGCAGATCTCCATGTGGGTCACGCCCACGCACGTCATCACGTTCCAGGGAATCCCCGGCGACTGCCTGGATCCGCTGCGCCAGCGCATCCGCAACCCCGCCGGCCGCGTGCGCCACCGCGGCACGTCGTACCTCGCCTACGCGATCGCCGACGCCGTGATCGACGCCTACTTCCCGGTCGTCGACCGCGTCGGCGGGCTCGTCGAGGACCTGGAGGAGGAGGTCTTCCGCCGGCCGACCGGCAGGCAGCTCGCCCAGATCCGGCTGGCACGGGGCGAGCTCATCCGCATGCGGCGCGCGCTCCTGCCGATCCGCGACACGGCGTCCGCGATGATGTCGCTCGACCGCGTGTTCGATGCCGACGTCCGCCCGTACCTGCGCGACCTCGCCGACCACGTGGCGCGCGCCCTCGACCAGATCGAGACCGACCGCTACATGGCGAACGACCTCCTGGAGATCTACATGACGAGCGTCAACATGAAGCTCGGCGAGACCTCGAAGGTGCTCACGATCATCGCGACGATCTTCATGCCCCTGAGCTTCATCACCGGGCTCTGGGGCATGAACTTCGCGGAGCTGCCCCTCGCCACCCGCGACAACGGCTTCTGGCTGGCGCTCGGGCTGATGGCGGCGACGACGGTCGGCTTCTTCGTCTACTTCTGGCGCAAGGGCTGGCTCAAGGACACGACGAAACCCTGAATTCCGGGCGGGAACGGGCCTTGATCCGGGTGGCACCGTCCCTCTACAGTTATTGGCTTGGGCAGAGGAGGCCCAGCCCCGCCATGGACCGCCACAACACGAACGCAACCGGAACACCGATGACCGCCAACACCTCGACGTTCGACAACCCGACGCGCGCGTCCGACTACTTCGGGTGCATGACCTTCAGCGGCGACACCATGCTGAAGCGCCTGCCGAGCGACGTCTTCGCCAAGCTGCAGAAGACGATCAGCGAGGGCACGCCGCTCGACCCGGCGATCGCCAACACCGTCGCGGTGGCCATGAAGGACTGGGCCATCGAGCAC
>JBILFU010000205.1:0-4035 GCA_044351405.1 Phycisphaerales bacterium | reverse complement strand
GGTGATCTTCCCTGTCTTGGCGACGTCGGCCTGCATCTCGCCGAGGTCGAGGACGCCGGGCAGGAACTCGATCGCCTGCCGCGAGTCGACGGGCACCGCGGCAGGCGCCTGGCCCGCCGGTGCCGGAGCGGTCACCAAGGGCTTCGGCGAGTTGTCGACGGGAATCGGTGCCTGCGGGAAATCCGTCGGGCGATCGTCCGCAGCGACGGGTGCGGCCGCGAGGAGCAGCGCGGAGACCGGGGCGACGAGCTGGAAGAGCGGTTGGAAGGTGGTGTTCATGGCGTGCTTGGGGTCGTCCAAGTGTACCCACCCGAGCATGCGGGGACTCTCCGGCCCCGTACACTCCGAGGGCCCATGCCAACGCGATTCGACGCCCTCCCCGAGCACATCCAGCGCCCCCAGGTCCGCCGCTTCCTGCCGGAGGTCCATCCTGCCAAGGCGAAGGCGCAGGACGGCAAGGAGGTCGACATCGCGGTCCTGGTCCTGAAGGATCCGCTCCGGCTCGCCCCGCAGCCCTTCGTGCTGCCGCTCCAGTCCGCCCACCCGCAGCAGGTGCAGCCCCAGGTCCAGCAGTGGCTTGGATTCCTGATGGCGCTCGACGGCGACTCCTCCCTCGAGGAGGTGTTCGAGCGACTGAAGGTGCCGGTGGAGGCGCAGGAGAACCTGGTGCAGGTGCTGCAGCGGCTCGACGAGCTGGGCCTCCTGTGGGGCCCGACGAGCGAGCGCCTGGAGCGCGCGCGCATGGACGCCATCCGCGCAGCCGGGAAGCTGGGCCTGCCCGAGGAGGGCCGCAAGCCGGAGCTTGTCGCCCAGCTCCGGCAGTTCATCGTTGACCAGCTGGCCAAGGCCGACGACCCCGAGTTCGGGTCGCCCGTCGTGGGGATCGTCGCGCCGCACCTGGACTACGGCCGCGCGGGCGCCAACTACGGCGCCGCGTACAAGTGCCTGGAGACCGGCGCGCGCGAGCGACCGGACCGCGTCGTGGTGCTCGGCACCAACCACTTCGGCATCGGCGACGGCGTCGTCGTGGGAGAGTTCGGCTTCGAGACGCCCCTCGGGGACGTGCGGCCCGACGCCGCCCTCCTGGAGCGGCTGCGCGACGCGTTCGGCGACCGGCTCTTCAAGGACCAGCTCGACCTGGCGGCGGAGCACTCCGTCGCCCTGCAGCTGCCGTGGATCCAGCACCTCTACGGCGACGTGCCGGTCCTCGCCGCCCTGGTGCCCGATCCGAACGTCCCGATGATCTCCGACGACGGCGCCCGCGTCGGCACGCGCGAATTCGCGGCGGCGCTCAAGTCGATCCTCTCCCAGGCGGGCGGGCGCACGGTGTTCGTCTCCAGCGCGGACCTGAGCCACGTGGGGCCCCAGTTCGGCGATCGCGCCCCGGTGGACGACCGGCGCAGGCACGAGGTGGAGGAGCACGACCGCACGCTGCTCGGCGAGTTCATCGCGGCACCGGAGCGCTTCGTGGCCGACGTGGCCCGCAAGGGAAACGCCAACCGCTGGTGCTCGGTCGGCAACATGTTCGTCGCCGCGACGTGCGCGCCGCACTCCTCGCGCGAGATGGTCCGCTACGAGCAGTCGGCCGACCAGGCCGGCGCCGCGCTGGTCACCTCGGCGGCGCTTGCGCTGCTTGCCTGACGCCGCGCGCCCGCGCCGCTCACGTGCCGTCGGCGTCCCGTCGGGCCGCAACGCTCCGCCCCAGCCTGGAGAGCACCGCGCGGAGGTCGCTCCACACCTCGCCGCGGACCTGCGTGGTGTAGGTGCGGAGGACGTACGCGGGGTGGTAGGTGGGCATGACCGGGATCGGCGCGCAGTCCGCCCCGGCGGGCGGGTGCCACGCCTGCCACGTGCCGCGCACGCGCGAGATTCCCGTGGCAAGCCCGCAGACGAACTGGGTGGCGGGCCCGCCGAGCGTCACGATGACGCGCGGGCGGATCGCGAGGACCTGCTCGGTCAGGAACGGGCCGCATCCCTCCACCTCGACGGGCATCGGCGTCCGGTTCCCGGGCGGGCGGCTCTTGAGGACGTTCGCGACGTAGCACTCCTCGCGGCGCAGGCCCATGGCCCGGATCATCTCGTCGAGCTTCTCGCCTGCGGCGCCCACGAAGGGCCGTCCCAGGCGGTCCTCGGTCTCGCCCGGCGCCTCGCCGACGAACAGCACCTCGGCGTCCGGGGCGCCCTCGCCGAACACCAGGCGGTTGTGCCCGGATGCCACCGTGCAGTGCGGGCAGGTCACGGCGTGCCGGGCCTCGATCTCAGCGAGCCGGGCGCGACGGTCGTCGGCATCGCCGGGGGCGGAGAGGCTTGAGGCCGGGAAGACGTGCGTCGACGGAACGGGACCCGGCGTGGGACGCGGCGCCGCCACCGGAACGGACACCGGCGTCACGGCCCGGTGCTCGACAGGATGCTCGTGCGTCGGACGGACGTGCGCCGATCGTGCCGCCGCCGGCGCCTGCGGAGCGCCATGTCGCGGCGTCGCGTCCAGCCCGATCTCGCGGTCGAAGCCGGCGAGGGACGCGGCGGAGGCGCGCTGCCGGTCCATGGGCGGTCAGCGCCGGCGGGCGGACGGCTCGGCCGCCGCGACGGCCGCGGGCTCGGGCAGCTGGATCATCGACTGCGTGCGCAGCACCAGGCCCGGCTGCGACCGCAGGTGGTAGCCCTGCAGGTGCAGCTCGTTGCGGAAGCGCTGGACGTCCACCAGCGAGAGGTTCGGCTTGCCGTTGCCGTCCGTCCAGGCGGTCATCAGGGAGTCGCTGTCGCGGCCGTGCTGCAGCATCTCCTTGTAGGTGCCCAGGTAGAGATGGTCGCTGAGGGTCTCCGACTGGATCGTCGTCATGTACGCGATCTGCTCGGTGATCTTGTCCTCGTGGTCGTGCTCGCCCGCGCAGGGCAGCGTGCCCGCCAGGCCGCGGTCGGGAAGCGAGGTGGGGTTGTCGACGACGACCTCACAGAAGGTCGCGCCGCCGCCCTGGAAGCGCACGCAGTGGCCGCCCTTGAAGATCCAGGCCTCCAGCTCGTGGTCGGCGTGCTGCACCTTCCGGCGGGCCTCGATCCCGAAGAACTCGGGGTGCACCGCGCGGCGGTAGAGCAGCATGGCGTAGGACGGGGCGTTTCCGGCGCGGACCGGGGGGGGATTGGTGTCGAGCGGGTCGTGCATGGTGAGGTTCAGCCGCGGCCGGCTGTGGCTAAGTCAGGATTGTCCGCGGAGGGAACGCAAACACAACCCTCTTTCTGCCGGGATTGTCACCAATTGTGCCCGGCGGGCCTTCAAGGCACCACATGTTGTGGTTGCCGGCGGGTCCTGCCCCTTCCCTGCGGCCCGGAGGCGCCCGGGCCCCCCGTTCGGGGGGCCCGGGCATTCAGGCGGGCGGCGTGGACGGTAAGCCGGATTCTGTCGGCGGCCGAAGCCGCGTGCAGCCATTTCTCTGGGCCGGCCGTTGCCGGCCGGCTCGTGCGCGCGACCCGTTCCAAGACCCGAGGACGCGGGCGCCGGACAAGTCCGGCTGGAACTGCTTGCGCTTGCACGCGGTGGGGTTTGCCGTGCCCTTCCCGTCGCCGGGAAGGCGGTGCGCTCTTACCGCACCGTTTCACCCTTGCCACGCACGCCCGAGGGCGCCGTTCGGCGGTCTGCTCTCTGTTGCACTGTCCCGCGGGCGCGCCCGTGCGCCCGGGTGGCCGTTAGCCACCACCGTGTCCAATCGTGTCCGGACTTTCCTCCGCGGGCCGGATGGTCCGCGGCGGCTGCATGTCCACGCCTCGGATCGTACCTGCCTTGGCGCCGAAAGCGACGCTGCGGACCGCCGAATGCGGTCCGCAGCGCAGGAATTCATGGTGTCGTCGGAACGGTCACGCGGCCTTGATGGCCGTGATCTTCACGCGCAGGTACTCCTGGCGGTGTCCGGCCTGGCGGCGGTAGCCCTTGCGGCGCTTGTACTTGCCGGTGCGGAGCTTGTCGCCCTTCGCCTCGCCGATGACCTCCGCGGTGACGGTCGCGCCCGCGAGGTAGGGCATGCCGATCTTCGCGGCGGTGCC
>JBILFU010000025.1:0-14102 GCA_044351405.1 Phycisphaerales bacterium | reverse complement strand
GAGGTCGCCCCGAGCGCGCCGCGCTGGGCCGAGGGCCGCGACCGCGTCGAGCTTTCGGAGCACGCACGCCACCTGGACGCCATCCGCGCCATGCCGGACGTCCGCGCGGCCCGCATCGAGGGCATCAAGCAGGCGATCGCGAGCGGCACCTACGAGTCCCCCGAGAAGCTGCAGGCCGCGATCGAGGGCCTGCTGCGCGACCTGGGCGAGTGATTCGCTGACCTCCGCCCCGGAAGCCGCGCACGCGGGCCGCAATCCGTGTGAAATGCGGGAATGACCCGCCGCGACATCCGCCGTCCCGCGTCCCTCGTCCGCGCCCTGCTGACCTCCGCGTCGGCGGGCGCGATCGCCTTGGGAATGGCCAAGCACGCGCCGGCCCAGGAGGCGCCGCCCGTGGCCATGCGCCCGGTGGACGTGCGGCGCGACGCCGTCACCAACGCGACCGTCGTGGTGGCGCCCGGCGAGCGCATCGCGGACGGCGTGGTGCTCATGAAGGACGGCTGGATCGAGCGCGTCGGCGCGAAGGGCTCGTTCGACCTGCCGGCGGGAACCACCGTGCACGATGCGGCCGGCGCGACGGTCTACGCAGGCTTCATCGACGCTTGCGTGCGCATCGACAGCGCGGCGGCGGCGCGCTCGGCCGCGGGCGAGGCCGGCGCCCACTGGAACGTGCGCGTCACGCCGCAGGTGCGCGCGGCGGACCTTCCGGCGCTCGGCGCGGACGCGCGCAAGGACCTGCGCGCGCTCGGCTTCACGGCGGCCGCGATCCACCCGAGCTCGGGCATCTTCCGTGGCGGCGTGCAGGTGTCGCTCCTCGGCGACGACCCGCGCGCGGCACGCACCGTGGAAGCTGACGCCGGGACGAGCATCGCCTTCGAGACCACGGGCGGCCGCGCCGAGGACGGCGACGAGGAGGCCTGGAGCCGCGCCACCTACCCGGGCGCGCTGATCGGCTCGCTTGCGCTGGTGCGGCAGACCTTCCTCGACGCGGACTGGCACGACCGCTGCGTGCAGGCGTGGGAATCGAACCCGGCCGGAAACCAGCCGCCGCAGCTGGCCAACGCGCTCGCGGCACTGGTGCCGACGGTGCGGGGCAGGCAACGTGCCTGGTTCGATGCCTCGGACGAGCGCAACCTGCTGCGGGCGGAGCGCATCGCCGCGGAGCTCGGGCTGGACGCCGGCTTCGTGGGAAGCGGCCGCGAGTACCGGGCGCTCGCCGAGGTCAAGGCCACCGGCCGGCCGGTGGTGGTGCCGTTCGACTTCCCGAAGGCGCCGGACCTGCAGACGCCGCGGGCCGTGGATGCCGTGCCGCTGCGCGAACTGCTGCACTGGGCGTTCGCGCCCGTCAACCTGGCGGAACTCCTGCGCGCGGGCGTTCCCGCCGCCGCGAGCACCGTGCGGCTGCGCGAGGTCGGCTCGTTCGCCAGGGCCGCGCGGCGCGCGCTCGACTCTGGCACCACCGAGGACGAGCTGCTGGCGGCGCTGACCGTGAACCCGGCGCGGATGCTCGGGATGTCGGCCATCGCCGGCGAGGTGCGCGCCGGACGGCTCGCCAACCTGGTCGTGTGCAAGGGGCCGGTCTACGGCGAGGACTCCAGGATCCGCGAGGTGTGGATCGCCGGCCTCCGCCACGAGGTGGAGCCGCGCAGCACCTTCCCGATGAAGGGCACCTATGCGCTCCGCACGCCCGCCGAGGGCGGCGGCTCGCCCACGCTGCCCGCGGCGCTGGTGCTCGACGCCGACGAGCGGACCGTCGCGTTCGTCATGCCGCCCAAGTCCGAGCCGGACACGAAGGATGCCGCGCCGGCGGAAGGCACAAAGGACGAGCCCCGCAAGCCCAAGCCGGAGGAGTTCCGCGGCGACGGCGCCAACTTCGAGAGTTCGCGCGCCGGCTTCACCGTGTCGGCGAAGGCCGTCGGCGGCGAGGGCACGCTGCGCGGCACGGTCGTCGCCACCAAGGACGGCGCCGAGGTGGCGCTGCTGCGGCCCGACGGGTCGCGCATCGCCTGGCGCGTCACGCCCGCCGACCGTACCGGCGATGCGCCGGACCCGAAGGCCGAGCGCAAGGAGCAGAAGAAGCCGGACGTCGCGGGCGTGCTCGCCTCGATCCCGCGCACGCGGCCGTTCGGCGACCTCGGCGTCGACACGCCGTTCGCGCCGGCTGCGGTGCTCGTGGAGCACGCGACGGTGTGGACGGCCGCCAAGGACGGCATCCTGCAGGACGCGGACGTCCTGGTGCGCGGCGGGAAGATCGCCGCGGTGGGCCGCGGGCTGCGCGCCTCGATCCCGGCCGCCGACCTCGCGGCCGTGCACGTCGTCGACGGCACCGGGCTCCACGTGACGCCCGGCCTCATCGACTGCCACAGCCATACGGGCATCGACGGCGGCGTCAACGAATGGACGCAGAACGTGACCGCCGAGGTGCGCATCGCCGACGCGGTCAATGCCGACGACGTCGACTGGTACCGGCAGCTGGCCGGCGGACTGACGGCGGCGAACCAGCTGCACGGCAGCGCCAACCCGATCGGCGGGCAGAACTCCGTGGTCAAGCTCCGCTGGGGCGAGCAGGCCGCGGCGTTCCCGGTGGAGAGCGCCATCCCTGGCATCAAGTTCGCGCTCGGCGAGAACGTCACCAGGAGCAAGACCCGCTACCCGAGCTCGCGCCTGGGCGTGGAGACGCTGATCCGCGACCGGTTCCAGTCGGCCAGGGAGTGGCGCGCGGCGCGCACGCGCTGGTCGGCGCTGCCCGAGGCCGAGCGCGCCCGCACCGCGCCGCCGCGACCGGACCTCGAGCTGGAGGCCCTCGCCGAGATCCTGGAGGGCAAGCGGCTGGTCCACTGCCACAGCTACCGCCAGGACGAGATCGCCATGCTCCTGCGGATCGCGGACGACTTCGGCTTCAGGGTCGGCACGCTGCAGCACGTCCTCGAGGGCTACAAGGTCGCCGACGACATCGCCCGCCACGGCGCGGGCGCGTCGAGCTTCAGCGACTGGTGGGCGTACAAGATGGAGGTGATGGACGCCATCCCGTGGAACGGCCAGATGCTCTGGCGCGCCGGCGTGGTGACGAGCTTCAACTCCGACAGCGACGAGCTGGCGCGGCGCATGAACACGGAGGCCACGAAGGCCGTGCGCTGGGGCAACATGCCGCGCGAGGAGGCGATCAAGCTGGTCACCGTCAATCCCGCGAGGCAGCTGCGCATCGACGCGCGGACCGGCTCCATCGAGCCCGGCAAGGACGCGGACCTGGCCATCTGGAGCGCGGACCCGCTGAGCGTCTACGCGCGGTGCCTGCAGACCTGGGTGGACGGCGTGCGCCGCTTCGACGTGGGCGAGGACCGTCGCATGCGCGAGCGCGACCGCCAGGTGCGCACCAAGCTGGTCGAGCTGGCCTCCGGCGACTGGGGCAAGGACGGCGGCGGCGACTCGGGAGGCGGCGGAGCGCGCGGGCGGCGCGGGCGCGGCGCCGACCCGGGAGCGCCCGGCGGAGGGACCCCGCCGACCGAGGGCCTGCGCGCGGGCGGCCGCGGCAGCCTGCTGGTGCGAATGCTCGACACGCGCGACGCGTACCTGCTTGAGCAGGTGCGCTCGGGAATCGATCCCGAGTCCGTGCGTCCCGGCGAGTGCGGCTGCGACCGCATGGATGCGTGGGGCGCGATCTTCGAGACGACCGACGGCGAAGGAGGTGCACGGTGATCGCGCTGCAGTTGCCCATGTCCATGACGGCTTTCGCGGCGTCGGCGCTGCTCGCGGCGTCCGCCATGGCGCAGTCCACGGAGATCCCGGCCGCCCCGCAGGAGAAGCAGCTCGTCCTGCGCAACGTGACGGTGCGCAGCGCCGTCCCCGGGGCGCCCGCCGTCGAGAAGGGCTGGATCGCCTGCGACGGCGGGCGCATCACCGCGATGGGCGCCGAGCCGATCGCCGAGGGCGTGCAGAAGCCCGACGCCCACGTGATCGACGCGCCGGGGCACGTGGTGACGCCGGGCCTCTGGGCGAGCGCGAGCACGCTCGGCCTGGTGGAGACGCTGCAGGTCAGCGCCACCGACGACACCACCGAGTTCGGCGAGTTCCGCGCGGAGATCAAGGCATCCACCGCGACCAACCCGGACAGCGACCTGCCGCCGGTGGCGCGCAATGCGGGCATCCTGATGGTGCACGCGTTCCCGTCGGGCGGCGTGGTGGCGGGCCACGCGAGCGCCATGCGCCTCGACGGATGGACCGCCGTCGACCGCACGGCCCTCGAGCATGCGGGGCTCATCGTGCGCTGGCCGATGATGGAGCCGGTGCAGTCGCGCTGGATGCAGCGCACGCCCGAGGAACAGCGCAAGGAGCGCGACAAGCGCCTCGCCGCGATCGACCGCTTCTTCGACGCGGCCGAGTCGTACCTGAAGGCGAAGTCCGCCGACCCCGCGCTGGACCGCGACGCGCGCTACGAGTCGATCGCCGGCGTCGTCGCGGGCAAGGAGCCCGTGCTGCTCGACGCGAACTGGCCGGGACAGATCGAGGCGGCGGTCCTCTGGGCGGTGCGCCGCGGCTACCGGCCGGTCGTCTTCGGGGGCCTCGGCGCGCCGGACGTCGCGCCGCTCCTCAAGGAGCACGGCGTCCCGGTGATCGTCGCGGGCATCAACCGCCTGCCGCTGCGCGAGGGCGACCCGTACGACGCCGCCTACACCGTTCCCGCGCAGCTGCTGCAGGCGGGCGTGGCGTGCTCCATCGCGTCGGGCGACGAGCCCGCGCACGAGCGGTCGCTTCCCGCGCAGTGCGGGCGCGCCGTGGCGCACGGCCTGGCCCGGGACGCGGCGCTCGAGTGCGTCACCCGCATGCCCGCGGCGCTCGCGGGCGTCGGCGACCGCTACGGCACGCTCGAGCCCGGCAAGAGCGCGACGCTCGTCCTCTGGTCGGGCGATCCGTTCGAGTTGACCACCGTCGTGCGCCGGGCCTGGATCGACGGCGGCGAGTGCGACCTCAACGACCGCCACAAGCGCATGCGCGCCAAGTACGAGGAGAAGCGCCTGCAGCGCGAGCCCGCGCCGGCCGACGACGGTGCCCCGCCGGTGGTCGCGGACCCGCCGAAGGACGGCGCGAAGTGAGCCGGCGCGCGCCGCGCGTAGAGTGCACCGGATGACGTCCCCTGCCCCAGGCGCCGAAGGCGGCGGATTCGCCGCGCTCGGCGTGCCGCCGATGCTCGTGGCGTCGCTCGCCCGCATGCAGGTGCGCGTGCCGACGCCCGTCCAGCAGGCGGCCGTGCCGCACGGGATCGCGGGACGCGACCTTGCGGCCGTCGCCTCCACCGGCACCGGAAAGACGCTCGCCTACCTGCTTCCGGTCGCCAAGCGGCTCCTGGACGAGCCGCCGCCGCGGCAGAGGGGGCGCCCGGTCGACCCGCGGCGCCGGCTGCGCGCGGTCGTCCTCTGCCCCACGCGCGAGCTCGCGCAGCAGGTGGCGCGCGAGGCGTCGCTCCTCTTCCGGGGCAGCGTGCTGCGCGCCGGCGCGGTGTTCGGCAAGAGCGCGCTCGCGCCGCAGCGCGAGATGGTGGAGGAAGGCATCGACCTCCTGGTCGGCACGCCGGGCCGCGTGCGCGAGCTCTGCGAGCTCGATGCGCTCTCGCTGGCGTTCGTCTCGCAGTTCGTCCTGGACGAGGCGGACCGCATGCTGGACATGGGCTTCCTGCCGCAGGCCAAGGAGATCCTGTCGCGCGCGCCGGAGTCGCGGCAGATGCTCCTCTTCACCGCGACCATGCCGCGCCAGGTGGAGGCCGTGGTCCAGGAGATGCTGCGCGACCCGCAGCGCGTCGACCTGGTCGGCCGCGAGCGCGCCAGGGTGAGCGGCACGCCCGACGAGCGACGCGACCTGGGGCAGCACCTCTTCGACGTCGCGGACGACGCGAAGACCGCGGTGACGGTGGCGCTGGTCAAGGACGGCAAGCGCCGCGGCGTGATGGTCTTCTGCCGCACGCGTCGGCGCGCCGGATGGGTGGCCGCGGCCCTGCGCCGCCACGAGGTGCGCACCGTGCTCATCCACGGCGACCGCAGCCAGCGCCAGCGCCAGGAGGCGCTCGACGCGTTCGCGGCCGGCCGCGCCGACGTGGTGGTGGCGACCGACGTCGCCGCGCGGGGCCTGCACGTGCCGGCGGCGCGCTGCGTCGTGAACTACGACGTGCCGCTCCTTCCCGAGGAATACGTGCACCGCGTGGGACGGGCCGGCCACGGCGGCGGAACCGCGGAGGCGTTCACCTTCCGCACGCCGGGCGACGCGGACCGATGGACGCACGTGGAGCGCTCGATGCGCGTGTCGCTCGTGCCCGAGGCGCCGCCCGCGCACCGCGCCTACATGCGCGTGCGCGACGGCTTCGTCCCGGACGCGGAGGAGCCGGGCGCCGATGCCCGGCGCGGGCGCGGCGGATCGTCGCGGCCCGCTCGCCGCGCGCCGGCGAAGGGCGCGCGCGGCCGCGCGCAGCAGCAGCCGGTGCGGGACGCGGCTGCCGATGTGCCCGTCTCCGCGGGCGGGCGCTCGCTGGCGTCGCTGATCCGCACGGCGCCGCAGGCCGCCAAGCGCCGCAAGAACCGCGTGCGCAAGGGCAACCCCAAGTCCGCGAAGGCGCTGCGCGGCACCCAGCGCAAGGCCCCGATCGCGAAGGGGCAGAAGCCCGGGACGGGCGTGCGGGGACGCAAGTGAACCGGTCGGGCGCGGCCCGGGCCGCGCTCGCGATCGCGGGATCCGTGGCGGCCGGGGCGGCCACCGAGCTCTCGCTGGTGCTCGCGGCGGTGCTTGACCCTCCGCGGATCGTCGAGTCGTCGGAGGTGCTTGCGATCCGCGACGGCACCGTCTGGCACGGAAGCGAACGGCGCTCGCCGCTCCTGCACTGGGTGAACGCGGAGAGCGCCGCGTCGCTCGTCAATCGAGGCGAGCCGGAAGGATCGCTTCCTCCCTGGGCGGAACCGGCAGCCGTGGACGCGCCCGGCGGCTACGAGCGCCACGGCGCGCTCGCGCTGGGCTGGCCGCTGCGCTTCGTGGGCATGCGATGGAGCGCGCAGGACTCCTCCCGGGGGTTCCCGCCCCCGGCCGAGGTGGAGACGAGCGGCGACGCCCCGAAGGAGGCATCGCGCCGCATGGCCGCCGCGTGGCGCGGCGATCCGCCGCCCGCGGGCGGGCATGGGGAGGGTTTCGTGCTGTGGGGCAGCCTGCTCGCCGACATCGCGCTGCTGGCCGTGCCCTGGTTCGCAGCGGCCGCCGCGATCGCGGGCATGCGCGCCGGGCGCGCGAGGGCCGCCGCGAGGGCGGCCACGGTCACTCCGCGGGGATGAGCGGCACCAGGACGCGCACCACGAACGCCAGCGCCGCGGTCATCGCGAGCATCCCGAGCACCACCTGCGCGGACATCCGCGCGACCGCCGCCCAGTAGCCGCGCATGTCGTCCTGGCGGATCGCCTTCCACGCCATGCTGACGAAGACCGAGAGCGGCAGCACCAGGAGCCACCACCACGACTGCACGCCCGGCGCGGGGCCGAGGAACGGGGTCCACGGTGTCATCGCCGCATCCTACGGCGCAAGCCGTGCGCCACGCGCGGCGGCGTAGGCATCGTCGCGCGCCGCGGCCGGCGACTGGAGCGCGAACGCCGCCGCGAGCGCAGCGGCGGCCGCAGCCGCCGGAAGCACGGCGATGGCGGCCGCGGCAAGGCGCGGCCGCGCGCGGACGGCTGGCAACGATGACGCGGCGGCCACGGCCGGCGCCGCCGCGAGCGCCACCCAGCACGCGCGGGGGAGCGGCGCCTCGTCGTAGGCCATGCCCAGGAACGCGGCGCCGCCGAGCGCCGTCGCGAACGCGATGTCCATCGCCGCGGTCGGACGGACCGCCCGCACCACGAACGAGGCCACGCCCATCGCGGCGGCCGTCGCGGACATCGAGGCCGCCACGAACGCAAGCTTGGCGAAGCCCGACAGCAGCAGGAATCCCGACGCCAACGCGAGGAGGAGCCACCAGAGCACGAAGCGTTCGCGGCCGCGGACCGGCGTGCCGCCTGCAACCGTCATCGCGGCGAAGGCGACCGACGCCGCGGCCGCGAGCTGCCAGCCGCCGCCGCGGAACCCGGGCGGCGAGAGCAGCGACATGGCGGCGAGCGGTGCGGCCGCCGCCGCTGCGCGCACCGAGGCGCGCCCGCCCCCCGCGCACACGGCGGCGGCGACGAGCGACGCAACGAGCGATGCGGCGGGCAGCCAGCCGTAGGACACGGAGGAACGCAGTCCCGAGGCGAGGATGCCGCCCTCCTGCACCGCGAGCGCGCGGAACGCCGGGAGCACCGCGAGCACGGCGATCGCGGCAGCGGCCACCGCGCGCACCGGCGCCGGTGCGCGCCACGACAGCGCCACGATGACGGCGTGGACGCAGGCCGCCGCCAAGGCCGGCAGCATCACCGCCTGAATGACCAGGTCAAGTTCCATGCGTCACGGGGGCGTCGCGCGGGTCACTTGCCGCCCGGTGCGGCGGGCTCCGCCGGTGCGCCCTCGAGGCCGACCACGACCTTGACCTCGTCGCCGATCGCGCCCTTCTCGACGCCGTAGGTCATGCCGAACTCGCTGCGCCTGACGGTGAACTGCGCCTCGAAGCCGGCCTTGGGCCCCCGACCCATGTCGGCCATCCCGCAGAACTCGACCTTCGCGGTGATCGGCTTGGTCACGCCGTGCATGGTCAGCTCGCCGTCCACGTCGAAGGTCCGCTCGCCGGTCTTGCGCGCGGCGCCGCTCTTGAAGGTCATGGTCGGAAAGTCCTTCGAGGCGAAGAAGTCCGGCGAGCGCAGGTGCTTGTCCAGGTTGTCGTTGCCGCTGTCGACGCTCTCGGTCGCGATGGTGACGTCGAAGCGCAATCCCTCCGCCTTGCCCTCCTCGAAGGCGAAGTTGCCGGAGACGTCGTTGAAGCGGCCCCAGAACTGCCCGGCACCCATGTGGTGCACGCGGAAGAGCGCCATCGAGTGCACGTCGTCGATGGTGCAGACCATCGGGGCGGCCGATGGGGTCGGGGCCATCGCGTCCGCGACGGACAGGCCGGTGACGGCGGTTGCGGCGAGGGACAGGACGATCGGGAGGGAGGTGCGCATGGTTCGGAGCATCTTCGCCGCTGCTTCGTCCACGCGAGGGCGCCGGAGGCGCTCGGCGTCAAAAATGCTCGATCGGGCGGGGCAAGCTCACCTCGCTGCGTGCGCGGTTATCGGACGTCTTACAACGATGCTTGGTCCGTCTTGAACCCGATGCGCTGCATCACCCCGTCGAACTCATCCAAGGAGAAGAACTGAATCCGCAACTCGCCGGCACCCTTCTTCCTGCCAAGCCGAAGGTCCACGCGCGTCCCCAGGTGCTCCTCCAACCTGCGCCGGAGGTCGGCCAGGTGCGCCGATCCGCCGCCCTTGGAGCGGGCACCCTTTGTTCCACGTGGAACACGGACCTCTCGCGTTCCTGCCTCGAGCTGCCGAACCGACCACCCCTCCGCCACAGCCCGATCGGCGAGTGTTCGTCGAGCCACCCCATCCGTGACCCCAAGCAGGACTTTCGCGTGACCAAGCGTCAGGTGACCGGCGCGAACATGCGCCGCGCTGCCGGCATCGAGCTCATTCAGGCGAAGCAGGTTGGTGACCGTGGCGCGATCGAGCCCGATGCGCGACGCCAGTTCCTGGTGGGTCCATCCGAACTCGTCGCCCAGACGCCGCAGCGCGGAAGCCCGATCCATGGGGTTGAGGTCCTCGCGCTGGAGGTTCTCGACAAGCGCCAGCTCCGCAGCGCGGGAGTCGTCGACCAACTGAACGATAGCCGGAACCTCCGTCCTGCCGAGGCGCTCCATGGCTCGCCACCGACGCTCGCCGGCAATGAGTTCGTACGCGCCGGAGCGGCCCGCAACTGGTCGCACGACAATGGGTTGCATCAGCCCTGACTGCTCGATGCTGGTCGCCAACGCCTCCAGCGCAGCAGGATCGAAGCCTCCGCGGGGCTGGTACTTGCCGGGCTGAATGGAGCGCACTGGCAGCAGGACCACCGCGTGCGAAGGCTTCGCGCTCGGCAGACCGGACTTGATCTCGATGACGGCCGGCGAGGGCGCTTGGACCACGGGCGTCACCGAGGCGACGGGCGAGGCCTCCGACTCGGGTGCCACAGGTGCGGGCTGTCCGGCAACCGGAGGCAACGGAACCGGGACAGGGATGAGCGATCCCAAGCCCCTGCCCAATCGCGAGCCTGCTGACTTCGGTGAATCCTTCGACTGCTTGGCCATGGTGCCTCCGATGCACTGAGGCCGTGTTCCACGTGGAACATCGCCTCAGTGATGCAATCGTATCGACGGCGTGAAGCGCCTGGCAGCGGCGCGGCCATTGCACCGCACACACCCAGGGCGCCACGCACCAAACCTCGCACGCAGCTGCGGGGTGAATGCAACCAAGGGCGACCACCCCTAAAGCAGGTCCGAGAACCCGCCTGTCGCGCCCTGCATCTCTTGAATTGGGTCGATACCGCCGCGATTCGCGTCAAACCGCTGCGATCGTGTCGCCAAGTGCCGGCATCTTGGCCTCTGCGCCCACCAGCGCCTGGACCTGCGCCGCCATGCCCGTCCGCCCCGATGGGTCGCCGTGGTTCAGGACCACGACCCCCGGCCTGTGGCCGGACCCGGCCAGCCAGTCGCACATCTGGTCGGAGTCCGCGTGGCCGCTCAGCCCGTGCAGCCGCGACACGCGGGCGCGGACGTCGAGCTCCTGCCCGTTCACGCGCACCCGGCGCGCGGTGCCTTCGGCGAGCGCCTCCGCGAGCGACCCAGGCAGCACGTAGCCCGTGAACACGACGTGCCCGTACTCGTGCCCCAGCGCGTGCTCCAGGTGGTGCAGGACCGGGCCGGCATCGCAGAAACCGCTGCCCGCCAGCACCATTCCCGCTCCCTGGCGCCCGGCCACGCGCAGCGAGTGCTTGCGGGACCACAGGCAGTGCAGCGAATCGAAGTCGAACGGGGAGTGACCCGCGGTCGCCATGGCCCTCGCCCGGGCGGAGAGGAGCGACGGGTTCCGCGCGCACAGCTCCGCGGCCCGCGTCGCCATGGGGCTGTCGAGGTACACGGGCATCTCGCCGAGCGCACCCTCGCGGGAGAGGCGCGCAAGGTGGTGCAGGAGCACCTGGGCGCGCCCGACGCTGAAGGTCGGCAGCAGCGCCGTCCGGTCCCGGGCCCGGCAGTCGGCGACGATCTCCCGCAGGGCGGCGTCGACGTCCGTTGCCGCGCGTCCCGCGGGCCGCGCGCCGGAGGTCGACTCCATCACCACCAGGTCCGCGGGCGGCGCGAAGCCGCGCGCCCGAAGGTACGACTCGCCCGAGGGCCCGATGTCGCCGGAGAACAGGATCCGCACCCGGGACGCGCCGTGCACCACCTCGAACTCGACGGACGCGCTGCCGATGATGTGGCCCGCGTCGTGGAGCCGCATGCGGACCCCGGGCGCGACGTCGCGCCACGCCATGTACGGCACGCCGACGATCCCGCGCGACACGCGCTCCGCGTCGCCCTTGCCGTAGAGCACGGGCGGATCCTCCGTGCGCCGCTGCGCATCGGCGAGCGCCGGGTCGGGCGGGGGATCGATCACCACCGCATCCGGCCCCGTGCCGTCGCGATGCTCCTCGAGCCTGACCTTCTGCAGGTTGGCCGAGCTGCGCAGCACCATCGGCAGCAGCTCCGCGGTGGGCTCGGTGCAGAACACCAGGCCGTCGTACCCCAGCCCCGGCAGCATGCCGAGCCGGCCGCAGTGGTCCACGTGCGCATGCGTGCAGACGACCGCGCTCAGCCGGCGGAAGTCGATCGGCGGCGCGTCCGCGTTGCGCCATTCCTGCGCCGGCGAGCCCTGGAAAAGGCCGAAATCAACGAGGATCCGGGCGTGCTCCGTCTCCAGGAGCGTGCAGCTCCCCGTGACCTCGCCAGCGGCGCCCAGGAACGTCAGTGAGGGTGGCTTGGGCACGGGCTGGGGTCAGTCCCAGCGGAAGACGCCCTTGCGCCACGCGTAGACGTACGCCGCGACGCTGGTGGCGATGAAGAACAGGATCCGCGCAAGGAACAGCCCCGCCATCTCGCTCTGCGGCTCGAGCTGCGCGTAGGCGACCGCCCACGGGTAGAGGAAGATCACCTCGACGTCGAACAGCAGGAAGGTCATCGCCACCACGAAGAAGCGCACGTTGAAGCGCTTGCGCGTGGTGCCGATCGCGTTCATGCCGCTCTCGTAGGTATCGCCCTTGACGGCGCCCTCGCGGCGCGGCCCGAGCAGGGCGCTCGCGCCGATGTTGACGATCGCGAACACCACGCTCATGGAGAGCGCGATCGCGATCGGGATGTAGTTGGCGAGGCCGCCGTCGGCAAGGACCGTCATGGGATCGGAATGGTAGCAGGGCGACCGCGGCGTCAGCTTGCCGCCACCCGCGGCCGCAGCGCGCCCGCGACACCCCAGAGCCCGAGGCAGGCGAGGCCGAGGAACGGATGGCCGAGCAGGAAGCACGTGGCGGCGTCGACGAACGGGATCGCCCCGATCCAGATGCCCACCGCGACCGGCACCGCGAAGCGCGCCGCGCCGCGCCGCGCGACCAGCATGCCGAGCGCCGCCGCGAGCGCCGCCGCCGCGCACGCGGCGATCCCCAGCGCGATCGGCCATGTCCCGGGCGCCTGCGCGCCCAGCGCGATCCACAGCCCGAGCGGCGCGCACGCGGAGACGGGCAGGGTCCACGCCCCGAGCCGCGCGGAGGCGCCGAAGCCGCGAACCTCGTCGCGTGCCGCGAGGGAGATGCCGGCGACGTACGCGGCCATGCCGCCGCACGCCCACCAGAGCAGCGGGCCTCCGGCGTCCGGGGCGACGGCGAGCGCGGCGAGCGCGGGCACCATGCCGCGGCAGGCGGCCATGAGGAGGAACGCGCCCGGCACGGCGCGGTGCAGCAGGTCGTACAGCAGGACCAGCGCGGCGAGCCCGACCGCGAGCGCGGCGCCGGACGCCACCGCGAGCATCGAGGTGCCGACGAGGAGCATGGTCAGGCCGACCGCCGTCGCGCGCGCCGCCGACACGCGCCCCGACGGAATGGGCCGCCCGGGCCGCTCGACGGCGTCGGCGCGCGCGTCGAACGCGTCGTTGAGCGACATCCCGGACAGGTAGACGAGCAGCACGCCCGTTCCGACGAGGGCGAGCGCGCCCGCCGGGACCGCGCCTCCCGCGGGAAGGCGGTGCATGCCCACCGCCGCGCCCGCCAGCACGTTGGTCAGCACGGTCGGCGCGTTCGAGATGCGGAGCACCTCGAGCCAGGCGCCGATGCCGCCGGTGCGGCGGCTCACGACCGCACCCCGCCGCCGGCAAGGCCGCGCTCGCGCATCGCGCCGGCGAGCCACGAGATCTCCGAGGCGATCCGATCCGCGAGCGGCGCCGCACCGCGCATGCCGCCCGGCAACGCGTCCCACGCGTAGGTCTCGAGCTCGACGCACGGCCGCTCGGCCTCGGGCCAGGACGAGAGATCGTCCAGGCACTCGAGGATCGCGCCCTGCGTCGTGCCCAGCGCGCCCAGCCGTGCCGCATCCACGGGAACGTGGAAGTGCGTCCGCCACTCGCCGTCCGCGCCCGAGGCGAGCGCGAGGGGCAGGTCCTCGAAGAAGCGCACCCGCCCGTCGCGGGAACGCACGCACGTCTGGTGCAGCCAGCGCGGCTCGTCGAAGCCCGCGAGCACCGCGAGCGAGTCCGCGCCGCCGTCGGCGACCACCGCGCTCGACACCTGCACCTTGTTCACCGGGATGCCCGCGGCGCGGTACGAGCGCAGCACCTCGCGCTGCTCCTCGAACATCACGGCGGCGTGGCAGACGTCGTGGCAGATGCCCAGGTAGCGGCGCGGGTCGGGCCCGCCCGGCCGCCGCACCAGCGCGTGCTCGAAGAACCCGACCGCGTCCGCGGCACGGTCGAGCATGCAGCCGGGCTCCGGCTCCAGGTCGACGGTGACGCGCACGCCCGTCGTGTCCTCGATGCGCGCAAGCGCGCGCACGAGCTGGTCCAGGAAGGCGCTCGCGAGCCCGACGCTCGCGCCGCAGCCCTCCGACGAGAAGCGCGCACGCCATCCAAGCGGCAGCG